>JBCAXU010000061.1:0-22544 GCA_038533895.1 Pseudomonadota bacterium
TAAAGTCAATATTGGAACCGTGATTGAGCATCTTTCGCAAGAAGGTGGCTACTACCCTGCATTTGATATTAACGAAGGTTTAGAAGATACGTTTATTAATGTGTCTAAGATAACCACTCAGCTACAAGACACAGACGGCTCTGAAACGCTTCAGTTAGTTTTAGATGGTCTTCCAGAAGGTACCATAGTAAAACTCGGTGATAGTGAGCTTGTTGTCGATTCAAATGGTAGAGTAAACATCTCACCTTGGTTAGCAGAGGGTGGTCAGCTTGAAACGATCCTAGATAAAATCCAGATCAAAGTTGATGAACCAGATACTTACACAGTGGTAGTAAAAGCTATCTCTGATGAGGTTGTCGGCGATACGGAAGAAGTTACACAAGGATCGTTCGAATTAATCGTACATCCGGCTAAGTACGCTCCATTGGTAGGTAACGCTGATGTGAACTTGTCTGAAGAAGGGCTGAACGGTGGCTTAGAAGATGACGCAGGTAAAGGTTCGCAAGATGACACAACTAATTCAACGTCGATTTCTGGTTCTATTTCAGTGTCAGATCAGAATGGCGACGATGTATCTGTAGCATTTGAAAAGCCAACAGAAACATTGTACTCAGGTGATACACAAATTACTTGGACTCTTTCTGATGATAATCAAACCTTAGAAGGTTATGCAGGCTCCGATCTTGTCATCTCAGCCACCATCAATAACCAAGGTGGATATGATATAGAACTGTTAGCGCCAATTAAGCACAGTGACACTACTGGAGAGGACACTGAAAGCTTCACCATCCCGGTAATTGGTTCTGATGGTGAGCTTACAGGCAAAGGTGCTATCTCAGTCACTATTGAAGATGATGCACCAGAAGCAGCACGCGTGCACCATGATGTTAGTGCTGAGACAAAAGAAGGTGCTAATGTCCAGCTGATTCTTGATACCTCTGGTTCGATGAGCGACCCAGCAGGAAACGGTCAAACTCGGCTTCAAGTGATGCAAACTGCTGCTCTTCAGCTACTAGCCCAATATGCAGCTTTGGGTGAGACAAGAGTTCAGTTGATTGAGTTCTATTCTGATTCTAAGTATTACGTTTCCGAAAACAACGGTTCAAAGTGGATGACGGTAGATGAAGCTTCTGAGTACATTGGTAAACTGTATTCAGGAGGTGGTACTGATTATGATGACGCTACTAAGATGGGAGCCGATATCTGGGATGATCACAGTGGTAATATGATCACTGGCGGTTCAAACGTTTCCTACTTCCTTTCTGATGGTGAGCCTAACAGCGGAGATGCGTTATCCGACGATGAGAGACTGGCTTGGGAAGCACATTTGCGTGAACATGATGTAACGTCACTAGCTTATGGTATTGGCAACAATGCTCCTGAAGGCTATCTCAACCCGATATCTTATGATGGTCACTTAGCGATCGATACGAACGCAACAATTGTTCCTGATGTATCTCAGTTACCTCCAGTTATCCTTCAGTCGGTGATACAAGCCGTCGGAGGTAATTTGCTAGTTAACTCTGAAGGCGCGGATGGTGGGGTAATCAGCTCCATTACAATTGATGGCGTTACTTATAGTTTCGACGGTACAACATTAACGAGTTCAGGTGTTAATGGTGATGTATCATATAGTTTCAATTCTGAAAGCAAAACTTTAAGTATTTACATTGACTCTAAGCATTCACTTGTTGTTGACCTTGATGACGGTCATTACGAGTTCTTTGGTGCGATCGAAAGTAATCCTAAGGTGCTGAACTTTAACTACACCATCACAGATTCTGATGGTGATAGCAGTAGTAATGTGTTGTCTTTTGAAGTAACCGAAGCATCAGATGGTAATGATTCAAATACACCACCAATAGCAAATGACTTTACGGTATCATCGGATTCAGTTTTCGCTCAGGTTAACTTCGCTCCTCATGCTGTCGATACTGAAGACGATAACAGTACGACTGATGACAAAGTTACTAGTGTTAGAATTGAGTCATTACCAACTTACGGTCAACTTTATTACCACTCTGAGAGCGGGCAAAAAGTTTACGTAAGTAAGGGTGATGTAATACCTGAGACTACGAAAGTTCATTATGAATATGAAGGTAGTACATCCCTAAGTTCTTTGGGTGTTGATTCTACTTCTTCACTAAATACTGACTCCTACAGTTTGGCAGGTATAACTTTAAGTGGTGGTGAATTTGCTTCTGATTCGAATAATGTAACGTTCACTCCAAATGGTAGCATTATCTGGGACCATGCTAACCAGCAAAACGGGTTTGCTGTTAGAAGTGGAAATGAAAATGGTCAGGGTCAAGGCGATGAGGTTTCACCGACAGAGTTTATCTCTATTAAACTTGACAATGATGTTTTAGCCACTAGCGCTAACTTGTCTCTTGCGAGCCTAAACTCTCACTTTAACAACGGTAATGCTTCTGTTATTGCTTACCTTTTCAAAGATGGTGTTTTACAACATCGAGAGACGTTGGATCTTGATTATTTGCCTGGTAACGGTAATGGTCAGTCTCATGAAGCAGAATCTTCGTTGAATTATTCAGCCGGGTTCGATGAGATTCGACTTGTTCCTACGGGTAACGAGAATAGTGTGGGTTTCACATTATCTGGCGTAGAGGTAGATTTAGGAGGTCAAGATCTTACCGAGGAAGTTGACTATGTAGCTATCGATTCTGATGGTCTGGAGAGCAATTCAGCTACAGCTAAGATCGAAATTGAAACACCAAAATATAGTTCTGACGGTCGTTGGGTAGACAAAGTTACTTATCTTGATGGACATCAGTCTTTAGATTGGCAAAAATCCGCAGCAGAAGGTAATAGCGCTCAATCACAACATAGTACAGACAAAGTTCAACCAGGTGATATTAGTATCGATGTTGGTCTAGCCAACGACATAGTAGAGCTAGTCGCAGGCAATGACACTATTTATCTAGGAGAGAGTCACTCTGAGTCGATGGAAACCATAGATGACGCAGAGCAAAATGCAATTAATCGTGTTTTGGATCAGTTTGCTGATGCTACTATTGACGAACTTACTACTGATGATCTAGAAGACTCTAGATTGAATATCGTTTCAGACGCTCCGTGGAAGGATGATGATGGTTTAAGTGTTAGCCGACCGGGAGTTGATATCGCACACGGTGGTGGTGGCAATGACCACATCTACGGTGAGGGTGGTTCTGACATTATCTTCGGTGGTACTGGCAATGATCACCTAGATGGTGGTCAAGGGAACGATGCAGTGCGTGGTGGTTCTGGTAATGACACTATTATTGGTGGTGAAGGGAACGATATCTTGGTGGGTGACAGTGGCGAAGACATCTTCAAATTCGTCGACCAGGGCACTGGTGTTCGCGATGGCGAAGTCGATACCATCAAAGACTTTACCGCTCATGAAGATAAGATCGATATATCAGAGTTGCTTCATACAGATGCAGATGATGATGTTGCTAAGTTATTGGAAAATAATGAGATTGGGCTCACCGTAAATGGTGATGATTTGGAACTGACTATCTCTGATGGTGCGAAGAGTCAGACTGTTATTATCGAAGGTGGTAAGGCTGAGTACACTGAAGAGTTGGCCGGTGGTCCACTTGATACGACAAGTACCACAGCAATTCTAAACGACTTGCTGAAAGTATACGACACAACCAACCACTAAACAAAAAGGGCCGCAAGGCCCTTTTTTAATGCTCGTGACTTAGGGTGTCTATCATTAGCCACCAAACAAAACAAAGGGTTGACACTAAGTGCCAACCCTCCAAAATTTGCTCGTTGCTCGTTGCTCGTTGCTCGTTGCTCGTTGCTCGTTGCTCGTTGCTCGTTGCTCGTTGCTCTACAACACCTTACAAGCAAACCCTTTCAGGTAGAAACCTTCTGGGTAAGCGCTGTCAGTAGGGTGGTCTGCTGCTTGTTCAAAGCGTTCTACAAATTTCACCTGACGGCCAGAATCAACCGCAGCGTCTGCAATCACTTTCTGGAATAGCTCTCCGCTCATTAATCCTGAGCAAGAGTAGGTGAGTAGTGTGCCGCCTGGTTTAAGAATTTGCATCGCTAGCATGTTGATGTCTTTATAGCCGTTAGCGCCAGAGGTGAGGTTGTTCTTGCTAGAAACAAACTTTGGCGGATCCATGATAACCACATCAAACTTTGTTCCTTGGTCACGGTATTCACGAAGCAGTTTGAATACGTCAGCATTGAGAAACACAGCGCGTTTCTTAGAGATATCAAACTCGTTTAGCTCTGCATTAAACTTGGCGGTGTCGAGTGCTGGTTGAGAAACATCGGCGTTGATCACACGCTTGGCGCCGCCTTTAAGGGCGTACAAGCCAAAACCGCCGGTGTAAGAGAAGCAGTTCAGCACTTCTTTGTCTTTCACGTATTTCATTGCTTGTTGGCGACTATCACGCTGATCAAGATAGAAGCCAGTTTTGTGTCCACCGATAATATCAACGCTGATCTTAACGCCGTTTTCTTCAATCACGACTGATTTTGGTGGCTCTACACCGTGAAGAACGCCAACCGTTTCTTCAAGGCCTTCTTTTTTGCGCACCGCTACGTCTGATCGCTCGTACACACTACACCCAGGGAAACATTCAACTAATGCGTTAACCAAAGTTTGTTTGTGGAACTCTGCACCAGCACTCAGTAGTTGGCACACTAGGAAATCTTGATACTTGTCGATTGTGATGCCCGGCAAGCCATCAGATTCCGCTGCAATAAGGCGATAGCCGGTTAGGCCATCACGTTCAATAATATCTTCACGCAGCAGTTGAGCATCTTGAATACGTTTGACAAAGAAAGCTTTGTCGATCGACTCTTTTTCGAAACTCCAAACACGAGCACGGATCTGTGAGTTCGGTGAGTAGGCGGCTTTGGCAAGCCACTGACCGTCGTGAGTAAATACGTCTACTGTCTCACCGAGTTGAGGTTCACCTTCAACCTTGTGGATACCACGAGAGAATACCCAAGGGTGTTTGCGACGAAGAGATTTATCACGGCCTTTAACAAGGTAGATAGCTGGAGTCATTGCACTGCTCAATAGTCTGTTTCGAAAGGAGGGGTATTTTGGAAGAACTAATGGGGAAAAGCAAATAAAAGAGCCGCTAGATAGCGGCTCGATAAAGTTAGGCTTTTAGCCCCGTCAATAACGCTTCCATTTGGTCGCTTTGACTTCGTAACTGAGTGATGTTGGCGTTAGTCGCGCTAATCATGTTGTGGACATTATCTGCCTGAACACGAATTTCCTCTACGCTGGCGGCGATGCTATCGGCCACCACGCCTTGCTCTTCTGCTGCCGTGGCAATTTGCATGCTACTGTCTGAGATAGACTGGTTTTTTACCGCCAATGAACCGATTTCTACATCAACTTCAGACATTAACTCATGGCCTTCTGCTGCGTTGACCACAGTGGTTTCCATTAACTGAGTCAGTGATTGACTGTTGCGTTGTAGGGCTTCGATCATCGTTTGAATCTCGACGGTGGCTTGTTGTGTGCGACCTGCAAGAGCACGAACTTCGTCTGCAACGACAGCAAACCCTCGACCTTGTTCACCGGCGCGTGCGGCTTCAATCGCGGCATTGAGCGCTAGTAAATTGGTTTGTTCAGAAATGGCGTTAATCGTTGTGATCACTTCATCGATTTGTGCTGCGTTTGCATCCAGTTCAGCGACCGCTTCTGACGCAGACTGAATCTCTTGTGATAGCTTAGAGATCGACCCAAGAGTGTGGCCCACTTTTTGTTGCCCTTGTTTGGCAACGCTACGGGCATCTTCGGTTTGGGTGCTGGAATCGTGAGCGAGGTTGGCGACTTCTCGAATGGTCGATGCCATTTGTTCAGTGGCACTGGCCAGTGAGTTCAGGTGCTCTTGTTGAGTGCCAGACACCTCGGCGCTTTGTTGATTCGACTGATTCAGGTCGGAGCTTATTTGCTGCATTAGCGCGATCGACTCTTGAATCGAAATAACCATGTTTTGCTCTCGCTCGGCAACCTTATCAATCGTGATAGCGATTTCGCTAAACTCGTCACGCACCTTGAAAAAGTTCATGCGGCTGGTTAGATCACCCGAAGCAAGTGTATTAAGTGCCTTGTTCATGGTAAACATGGCACCACCAATGAAGGTCATGATGTAGTAGACGCAGAGAGCGATCAACGTCAGGGTAACCAAGACGACAACAATGTGTGTGGTCGACATAGCAGACCAGAGATCTTGGTCATGGTTTGCCACCAAACTGAAGGCACCATTACTGACACTCATCGCGCCTGCACCTGAGCCAAATGACACTGAGTCTGAATTATTGATAATAGCAGCCACTTGATCTTTAGACAGGCTTCCTGCTTCGATCAGGTCTCGTATCAACCCTAGCTCTTCTTGGTAAAGTAACGCCAGCATTTGATCGGCAGTGTTATCTAGAACAAGAGTTAAAACGATAAGAGCGATAACGGGTAGCAGGAAAAGTAAATAGAATTTCTCTTGAATTTTTAGATGAATGAGATATTTGTCAATCCAGCGGAAGGGTATTTCTTTCATAATTATTATATCCAGTTAGGCGTCCCATCCTTTCAATATGGGACAATGTCGAACTGCATCAATATATCATCGGCGGATTAATTGAGGTAAGTCTAATGGAACAAAGTTGTGAGAAGTTCACAGTATCAGGCGTCGTTCAAGGGGTAGGCTTTCGCTATCATACCGCCCATCAAGCTATGAAGCTTGGATTGGAAGGGTATGCAATGAATCTTGCTAACGGAGATGTCGAGGTTGTCGCTTGCGGTCACCAATCTAAAATTGACCAGCTTTCCACCTGGTTGGAGCAGGGGCCACGAACCTCGCACGTTGATTTCGTGAGTCGTGAACCCATTAGCTATAAACCTTACAAAGGCTTCAAAATACTTTAGATTGTATTACAGACACTTAGCTGGTTTTGGCAATCCAGCAAGCTTTGTGGCTTGTTTGGCTGGGCCTTGCTTGAACAGCTTAAATAGATACTTACTGTTGCCCTTCTCAGGGCCATGTGCTTTCTCCATCGCTTTCACCAACATCCGTACTGCCGGAGATGTGTTGAACTCCTCATAAAAGTCTCTTACAAAGTGCACAACCTCGAGGTGCGCATCGGTCAACTCGATACCTTCTTGCTCTGCGAGTATCGAAATCATCCCTTCTTCCCAGTCTGTGTGGTTAAGCAGGTAACCTTGAGCGTCAGTTTCGATTTGTTTGCCGTTGTATTCAAACATTTTACAATCCTAAATATTGTTAAGTTCGATAGGGTAACGCAGCATACCTTGATTGAATAAGATAGCAAGAAAAAGCCCGAAAGGGCTAGCTTTCGGGCTTTTGAATAGCGAGATGTCTATGACAAATTAGTCATCGTTCATAATGCCTAGAATGCTCAGTAGGCTGATGAAGATGTTGTAGATAGAAACATACAGCGTGATTGTCGCTGAAATGTAGTTAGTTTCGCCACCACGAATGATGCCTTGTGTGGTCATCAGAATCGCCATGGTTGAGAAGACAATAAATAGGCTGCTCAGTGCTAGATGTAGGATAGTTGACTGAATGAAGAAGCTCGCAATCATACCGACAACAAGGACAACGAACAACGACAGCATTAGGCCGCCCATCATAGATAGGTCGCGTTTAGTCGTCAGTGCGTATGCTGATGCTGCCATAAAGGACAGTGCGGTACCGCCTAGAGCCATCAGTACAACATCACCCATACCGGCGCCGATGTAGGCATTAAGCACAGGACCTATGGTGTAACCTAGGAAACCAGTAAATAGGAATGTAAAGACAAGACCCATACTATTGTTGCGGTTCTTTTCTGTTAAGAAAAGCAAACCATAGAAACCGACTAACATGATGATGAGACCAGGACGAGGTAGGTTCATCGCCATAGATACACCAGCAACAACCGCAGACCATAGCAGTGTCATAGAGAGTAGAGCGTAGGTATTACGCAATACTTTGTTTGTTTGTAGAGCACTTTCTTGCGTAGAAGTGCGGGTAAACATAGGACTGTTCATAATCTTCCTCGTGAAGTTTTATGTTTATACCGACATATATGAGGCTTATCAGCAAAAAGATCAAGCCCCAACGAGTCTAGTCGTTAATAAAATAATAATAGAAATAGAAACTTAAGTATTTTGAAAGATGTAACACAATATAACAATCAAAAAAGGGCGACCGAAGTCGCCCTTTGCTTACCTACCAATTAATGATGAAGAATTTGTGCTAGGAAGTTTTGTGTGCGATCAGACTGCGGGTTTTCGAAGAAGTCTACCGGGTTGTTTTCTTCGATGATCTCGCCTGCGTCCATGAAGATAACGCGGTCAGCCACCTCTTTGGCAAAGCCCATTTCGTGAGTGACACACAGCATGGTCATGCCTTCTTCTGCAAGTTCTACCATAACATCGAGTACCTCACGAACCATTTCAGGATCGAGTGCCGATGTTGGTTCATCAAACAGCATCACTTGTGGGTTCATACAAAGAGAGCGGGCAATAGCAACACGTTGTTGCTGACCACCTGAGAGCTGGCCTGGGTATTTGTCTGCTTGCTCTGGGATTTTTACGCGTTCCAAGTATTTCATGGCGATGGCTTCAGCTTCGTCTTTTGGCATCTTCTTGACCCAAATTGGAGCGAGAGTACAGTTCTCAAGCACCGTTAGGTGAGGGAAGAGGTTAAAGTGCTGGAAACACATGCCGACTTCACGTCGCACTGCTTCGATGTTTTTCAGGTCATCCGTCAGCTCATTGCCAGACACAATGATTTGACCTTTTTGGTGCTCTTCTAAGCGGTTAATGCAGCGAATCATGGTTGACTTACCTGAGCCTGATGGCCCACAGATAACAATCTTTTCGCCTTTTTGCACGTTTAGGTTGATGTTCTTCAGTACGTGAAACTCCCCGTACCACTTGTTCATATCCTTTAGTTGGATCATGTAATCTTGTTGCTGCGTCATAATACGTCCTTGAGCTTTTTGATTATCGTTTGTGACCGGTATGGAGTTTGTTTTCTAGCCATATCGAATATCTCGACATGCCGAAACAAAATACCCAGAACACTAACGCGACAAATACATAACTTTCAGTTGCAAAACCTAGCCATTCTGGGTCGGTGTTTGCAGCCTGACCAATACCGAGTACGTCAAACATACCGATGATAAGCACCAGACTGGTGTCTTTGAACAAGCCGATAAAGGTGTTCACAATAGAAGGAATAGTGATTTTCAGTGCCTGCGGCAAGATAATCAATCCCATTTTTTTCCAGTAGGTTAGGCCTAGAGCGTCAGCCGCTTCATACTGACCTTTAGGAATCGCTTGCAAGCCACCACGAACCACTTCGGCCATGTATGCCGAACTGAACATCACAACACCGATGAGCGCGCGAATAAGCTTGTCGGTTTCTGAACCTTCAGACAGGAACAGTGGAAGCATAACTGATGCCATAAACAGGACTGTAATCAGTGGTACGCCACGCCAGACCTCGATGTAAACGGTACACATGCTACGAATAATCGGCATGTCAGAGCGTCGACCTAGCGCCAATGCGACCCCGATAGGCAGGGAGACAACGATACCGACCAATGCGATGATCAATGTAACCAGTAGACCGCCCCATTTATGGGTTTCTACGACCTCTAGGCCAAATACACCACCATACAATAATCCGGCAATGATGAATGGGTATACGTTGACGAAGAATAGCCAAATCCACATCCTCTTTGGTGTTTTTTCATACGCAAGTAAGACGGTGAAAATCGCCAAAGTAATGTAGAACAGGCGAGGGCGCCAAAGCTCTTCTTGTGGGTAGAAGCCATACATAAATTGCTCCCAACGCACACTAATAAACACCCAACATGCACCTTCACGGCTACATGCATCGCGAGTGGTGCCCACCCAATCTGCGTTTAAAAACGCCCAATCGAAAACGTTCCACAGCAATGTAAATGATAGGTAAGCCAAGATCACAGTAACAATTGAGTTTACCGGACCATTAAATAAATTGGTTCTTAGCCAACCCACAACCCCAACCGTATTTGCTGGAGGTGGAAGATCTGGCTGAAATTGATGTACTTTCATATTATCTCTCCACCAAGGCCACTTTACGGTTGTAAAGGTTCATTAATGCGGAGGTCAACAAGCTCAAGGTCAAGTAGACGCCCATTGTCATCGCGATGATTTCAATCGCCTGACCGGTCTGGTTAAGTGTTGTTCCCGCGAATACTGAAACCAAATCTGGATAACCAATTGCCATCGCCAGCGATGAGTTTTTGGTTAAGTTTAGATATTGGCTAGTCAGAGGAGGAATAATGATACGCAGTGCTTGGGGGATCACGACCAACTTCAATGTACGTGAGCGAGGTAACCCAAGTGACATCGCAGCTTCAGTTTGACCATGGCTTACCGCGTTAATACCCGAACGAACAATCTCTGCAATGAAAGAAGCCGTATAGATACTTAGCGCTAACATTAATGCCGCTAGCTCCGGAATAATGCTGATTCCGCCTTGGAAGTTGAAGCCTTTGAGCTCAGGATACTCTGCGCTGATTGGTGACCCCATGATGAAGTAGACAACAACCGGTAGGCCGACACACAATCCCAAAGCGATGCGCCCCATTGGTGTAATTTGACCGGTCAGTTTCTGACGGTTTTTTGCCCAAACATTGATCAAGATGGTCGCAACAATACCAAGAACTAGAGCACCGATCACCACAGACGAGCCCGCCTCGAAAATAGGGGCAGGGAAGTAAAGACCGCGAACATTGAGGAATATCGCTTCACCAAGACTCATACTCTGCCTTGCCGACGGCAGCGCTTGTAGTACTGCAAAGTACCAAAAGAAAATTTGTAGCAGTAGTGGTACGTTACGGAAAATCTCAATGTAGACCGCTGCAAATCGGCTAACCAGCCAGTTTGAAGACAATCGAGCGACACCCATGATGAAGCCGAGGACGGTCGCCAAAATGATACCGAAAAACGACACCAAAGCGGTGTTGAGTAAGCCAACTACGAAAGTTCGCCCATAAGAGAAGGTCTCATCATATTCAATAAGCGTTAGGCCAATCCCGAACCCTGCTTCTTGAGTGAGAAAGTCGAAACCCGTTGCAATACCACGAGATTCTAGATTTGTAAGAGCATTATTGACAATGGTGTAAAAGAAAAAAACAAGCGCTGCAATCGCAATGACCTGGAAAACAACAGCTCGAAAGGTGGGATTGTAAAGAAGGTTAGCGTTTGAACTCGGCCCGTTATCCGACTTCGCCGCAATATTAGTAGGTTTCATACAGCTATAACCTCAAATCCATTTTTATAAAAAGGGCGGCCTAAACCGCCCATTTTCTTTAGTTACTAATAACTTATCGATTAACGGATTGGTGGAGCGTACATAAAGCCGCCAGCGTTCCATAGTGCGTTCACACCACGAGAGATCTGTAGTGGAGAGCCTTCACCAACAGTACGCTCGAAGCTTTCACCGTAGTTACCCACTTGCTTGATAACTTGATAGCCCCAGTCGTCACGAATGCCTAGGCCCTTACCTTTAGGACCGTCTACACCAAGGATACGCTTGATGTTTGGATCGGTTGACTTGAGCATTTCGTCTGCGTTAGCTGAAGTGATGCCGTATTCTTCTGCGTTGACCATTGCAGATAGAGTCCACTTAGCGATGTTGAACCATTGGTCGTCACCTTGACGTACTACAGGGCCAAGAGGCTCTTTAGAGATAATCTCAGGCAGTACTTGAGCTGAAGAAGGATCTGCCAAGTTTAGGCGAAGTGCGTACAGACCAGATTGGTCAGTGGTTAGCACGTCACAACGACCCGCGTCGAAGCCTTTAGATGTTTGTGCTGCAGTATCAAATACTACTGGCTTGTATGACATGCCGCTGTTACGGAAGTAGTCTGCTAGGTTAAGCTCTGTTGTTGTACCAGACTGAACACACACTGATGCACCGTCTAGCTCTTTAGCGCTCTTAAGACCAAGGTCTTTCTTAACCATAAAGCCTTGACCGTCGTAGTAGTTTACGCCAACAAAGTTTAGACCCAGCGCGGTATCGCGGTGCAGTGTCCATGTTGTGTTACGAGAAAGAACGTCGATTTCACCAGATTGAAGTGCAGTGAAACGCTCTTTTGCTGTTAGTGGGACATATTTAACTTTCGTTTTGTCACCTAGAACAGCTGCGGCTAGTGCTTGACAGTACTCTACGTCGATACCTTCCCATTCACCTTTTGAGTTAGGGTTAGAAAAGCCTGGCAAGCCAGTACTTACACCACAAGTAATAAATCCTTGTTTAGTTACTTTATCCAGCGTGCTATCAGCTGCAAAAGCGCTTGTAGACATCAGTGCAGTAGAAGCAGCTACCACTGAAGCAAGAAGTGTTAGTTTATGTGCCATTTGTATCCTTCCTGTATGATCCATGATTGTTCAGGGAAGCCCTGATACAACGTTCGAAAATGTTGTGTTTCCATTAATTATTAGGTTGGTTTTGCTCTTATCGAGTCTTAACTAAATCAACCAGTTATAAGCGTAGGAAAGGATTTGTAATTTCTCAAATATATAATTTAAAAAGATTTTTGAGAGAACTCACAATTCCTGACAGACATTAGAATGGCTAAATGTTGCTTAAATGTAAATAGTGCAACACCTCACAAAACTGGTGCGACAGGATGGTGTAACAAATTTATCAATACATCTAGATTTAGAGAGTTGAATGAATATATCAAACTGGTCGAAATCACCAAACATTGTACGAAATTCGGTCATTAATTATGGCTATGATCGAAATCACATGAATCTCATGCCCCATTTTTGGTAGTATCGTGCGCAAAGACGTTTTTACAATTCAAGGAATGAAATGCAGTATTTTCCACTGTTTTTAGATTTAAAAGGTAAGCCTGTGTTGGTGGTCGGGGGCGGTGAAGTAGCCAGTCGCAAAGTCGATAGCCTTATCCGAGCTGGGGCTGCAGTCACCATCGTTTCTCCAAAGGTCGAGTCTTACCTCAAAGGGTTAATTGAGAAAAATTTGTGTCAATGGATACAGGGTTTTTACTCTCAAGATTTGCTCAAGCCTGAGTACGTTCAAGTGTGGGCGACAACCGACAACCCAAGTCTCAACCATCAGGTTCACCATGATGCCAAGCGCCAAGGTATTCTGGTTAACGTGGTTGACGATCAGCCTTATTGTGACTTTATCACTCCCTCGATTATCAATAGAGGTCGAATTCAGTTGGCGATCTCAAGCGGGGGAGCTGCGCCAGTATTGATTCGTAATGTCAGGGAAAAATTGGAAAGCGTGCTACCACAGAACCTTGCTCTTCAAGCGGACTTTGCAGCATCAAAGCGAAGCGATATTAAGCACAAGCTTCCTTCTGTCGACACCCGACGCAAATTCTGGGAGCGCTTCTTTGCTCGTACGGATGTAGTAAGTGCGATGAACCACAGCGAACTGGAACGAGCGTATCAGCAAACACTAGAGAGCGATGTCGTAGACAAAGGAAGCGTGACTTGGGTTGAGTATGGCAGTGATGTGGAGCTGCTGACGCTAAAAGCGCTTCGCTTGATGCAACAGGCGGAACTCGTATTGTTTGACCATAAGTGCCCATTTGCTTTTATTGATTTGGTGCGTCGAGATGCTGAACGGATTGAAATAGCCAATGAGGCGGAGCTGGCGACGCATTTAGAGAATGGAAAGTCGCAGCAGTTGCGAGTTATAGTCTTTGTGGATCCTGAAGCCAATGTCGTTAGCTTTATGCAAACTAATGACACAGTATTGCGCCTTGGCAGAGAATGACAAAAAGGCTGATTTCTCAGCCTTTTTTAATGGGCTATTTAGGCTAGTCGCGGAAGTTTTCGAACTGGAAAGGTTGCCCAAGTTCTGCTTCGCGAATAACGGCGATCACAGCTTGTAGATCATCACGCTTTTTACCTGTTACACGTACCTTTTCACCTTGGATTGAAGCTTGAACTTTCATCTTATTATCTTTGATAAGTTTGACGATTTTCTTCGCCATAGGTGTTTCGATACCTTGCTTAAATACAATGATTTGGTGCCAGTTTTTGCCCGTCGCTTCTTCAGGTTTGGCGTCCATCGCATTGGCGTCAACACCGCGTTTAGCCAAGTGTCCGCGTAAAATATCACGCATCTGTTTGAGTTGGAAATCGCCCTCAGCGTTCATTCTTACAGATTCATCTTTTTGCATGTCAAAAGAGGCGGCAACCCCTCTAAAGTCAAAGCGCGTAGACAGCTCGCGCGTGGCGTTATCCACGGCATTGCGCAGTTCAACGGTGTCAATTTCTGAAACAATATCAAATGATGGCATTTTAGTGTCCTTAATATTAACTACGTGACTTAACGGCGTTCGCTAACATTTCAAGCATGGCAGCGGTATCATCCCAACCTAAACAAGGGTCGGTGATCGACTGGCCATAAGTGAGATTGTCGAGGTCATCCATTGGTTGATTACCTTCAAGGATGAAGCTTTCTGCCATAATGCCGGCGACTTGGTTTTTACCCGATTTGATCTGCTCACATATATCTTTTGCGACATCAAGTTGCTTGCGGTGTTGTTTTTGGCAGTTGGCGTGACTGAAATCGACCACTAATCGCTCAGGCAAACCAAATTCAGCTAACTGCTTGCATGCTGCGTCGACAGACTGAGCATCGAAGTTTGGCCCTTGATCCCCGCCACGCAAGATGACATGACCATAAGGGTTACCGCTCGTACGATAGACGGTCATTCGGCCGTGTTTATCTGGCGAGTAGAAATAGTGAGAAGCGTGAGAGGCACGAATCGCATCTATGGCGATTTTGATATTGCCATTGGTACCGTTCTTAAAACCAACTGGGCACGAGAGGGCGGAAGCCATTTCGCGATGTATCTGTGACTCAGTGGTGCGTGCGCCGATGGCTCCCCAAGTGATCAAATCCGCGATGTATTGACCGGTAATCATATCGAGGAATTCGGTCGCCGTCGCCAAGCCGAGCTTGTTAATATCAAGCAACAGCTTACGGGCTTTGTTTAATCCTGCCTCAAGTGCATATGAACCATCGAGGTTTGGGTCGGTGATAAGCCCTTTCCAGCCAACCACGGTGCGCGGCTTTTCAAAGTAAGTGCGCATAACAATGAACAATTGATCTTTATATTGCTCTTGAATGGAAGCGAGACGTGTTGCGTAGTCGATAGCAGCGTCTGTGTCGTGAACTGAGCAAGGGCCAACAATAACGAGAAGGCGTTGGTCTTCGCCAGTTAGAATGCGTTCAATTTGACGACGAGATTGTGCGATACGCTCAGCGACTTCATCGGTAATAGGGTGCGCTTGACCTAGTTCTGCCGGAGTTGGCATGGGCCCCAAAGGTTGGGTTCTTAATTCATCGGTTTTCAGTGGCATACCACAGCCTGTTCTTTTTATTGCGAAGCGGTAAAGATAGCGGAAACCTGGTGAGGAATAAACCACTTATCAAGATTCTTATCGCTACTTAAGTGTAAAACTGAAAATTTATGCATTTTATAAGGTTATTAATGTTGCTTAGGCTTGTTTTCGCTATACGTGAGCGTTATGTTGAACACATAAGATCACTAAGCACTAATGCACGGAGCAGTAATGAGTTTAAACAGTTCGAGCAGTTTGCATCCAGCACTCAACTTAGGGCAGTCCTTGCCACATTTCGATGGCCCATCTGGTGACAACCATCTATACGTTTCTCTTTCTGAGTTGATTCTTGAACAGGTTTTCTATCACCCTTTATATCAACAAGAGAGCAGCAATACGCTCGAAGAGCACGAGCAGTCTGCCATTGCTGCGATAGTCGGCGAGCAAAGCATCGAGACGCATTTCGTACAAACTTTGGCTGATCATATCGACGCTGCGATTTTGCCTCAACACAAGGCTATTCGTATCAGTTTAAGTTGCGCCGATAGCGATAGCTTTCGCTCCTTACTTGGTGGCAAATGCGAACCCAAAGAGGCCAACCCAGCGCTGGGAGTACGTGGCGTTTCTCGTTATGCCCAGCCACAGTTCGGTCCGCAGTTCGCCTTAGAGTGTCAGGTGATTAAGGCGTTGCAACAGCGCGGTCATAATGTAGATGTTGTTGTGCCTTTCGTCCGAGGCTTATCCGATGCAGCGAAAATCATTGATTTGCTGGCCGAACAGGGCCTGCCTAGAGGGTTGAATGGGCTTAAGGTACTCTATCGCGTTGATGTGCCATCGGGCGCACTATTGTCAGAACGCTTGTTGCACTATTTTGATGGAGCGGTGATCAACTTAGAGAACCTAACTCAGTTTACGTTGGGCGTTGATCGATTCAATGAGGTGCTTGGTTATTTGTTTGATCCTCAAAGCGAAGCAGTATTGCAATTGATTGAACAGACCGTCGCGGCTACCTCAGCCACTAACAAGCCTGCGCTCGTGACCAGTAGCGGACTTATTGATTGTCCTCGTTTACAAGAGTTCCTTGCAGAGCAAAACGACGTGGAACTGGTTGTGACGCTGTAACCCTGCTGGCCTGATTAGATCACTATTTAAGCGCCTGATGTTAATGAAATGTTGACATTGGGCGTTATTCGTTATGAACTAGATTGAACTTTACTGGTCGGACGAGTCTTATGTTATCTGCGCTGTCTAAAGCAAACCTGTACCTCAATCTATTTGGCTTTTTCAAGGTCCCGTTTATCTGGCTCGCAAGGCCAAAACTGCTGCAGTTAGATTCTCAGCGAGTCGAAGTAAAAATTCCGCTTAAACGTCGAACTAAGAACCACCTTAACAGTATGTATTTTGGTGTGTTGGCCGTAGGCGCCGATGTGGCGGGGGGCTTTATGGCGATGAGTAAAGCGCAAGAGTGTGGCGAAAAAGTGTCACTTGCTTTTAAGGCCGTTGAGGGGCAGTTTCTCAAGCGGCCTGAAGCAGATGTGCATTTTATTTGTGAAGATGGACATCTGATCGATGAGATGTTGGCACAAACATTTGCTACTGGAGAGCGAGTGAATCAAGCGGTAAAAATCACTGCGATTTGTCCGTCGCTTCATGGCGATGAGCCGATGGCTGAGTTTCTTCTGACTCTGTCACTAAAGAAAACGGGTGCTTGACCTCTTCAACCTCTATTTGCTCAACGGCGACTATCTTGCTGCGGTTGAGCACGATCTTCCAGCGGTAATACTTAGGTTGTCCATCATGATTGTCTTCGCGAGCAATCAAGTTCACTAAGTGGCGCTTTTCAACGGACTCACGGCTGACTTGTCCGTTGTTATTGATGTAGATCTTGTTTGAGCCCTTGTCCATTAGGCGGGTGATGGAACGCATACTGATCAACATCGACTCTCGAGTCTCTTCGTAACCACTCATAAATTTAGAGGTCGACATCTCGGTTTTTGAGCTGTAGTGCAACACTTGCTCTTCGCGCTGAACGACTCGTTTTTTACGAATCTGCTTAATTCGATCGGGCAATTTATCCAGTACTTTATAATCTAGCCATTCCAGCTTTTGGCCAACGGCTTTCTTAGTGGTTGGGTCGAGATACATCTTGCGCCACTTGGGACGCCCTTTACGAATCCAGCGCCACATAACGTCACGAAGGTCGTCTTTAAAAATTTCGCGTAACGCATAGACAAACGACATCAAAATGATGAAAGAGACGGTGATTTCGCCCCAGTAGTCACGCGCAAGTATCGCTGTAATTGTGACAAACACCATCACAAATCCAGTCGCACCACCTTTAACGACCCGTTTCATGTTGTTGCCCAGAGATTGAGTTTTCTCTTGCAGCACCACGGGGTGTTCTATCAAGCGGCGCAGCAGGCGCATTTTATTACTCAATCGCGTTGCGTCGTCACGAACTCGCTTCGAGTTATAGTTGTTGAGTTTTCTGTGGGCCGCTTCTTTCTCAACAATGGCAAGCAAGCTCTCTTTCAAGCTTTTATATTCACTGTCACGGGGCATATGCGCCACCAGCGACATCAGACGTTGACCAGTATACCAGGATAGGTAGTTGTCGATGTTGGCGTAATAACGCTTTAAGCTCTCTTCAAACGGAATACTTCGGCGCAGCTTCTTCAGGATATCTAGAGACAGCTCAATCACTTCATCGACTTCATCAATCGTGACCGACTCTTTGTTATGCTTGTTGAGTTCGTTGACGGCTTTATCGAGCGCGATAACGTATTGGTAAGCGAACAGACTTAGACTGACCCGATATTGGGTAGAGGACAAGCGCCCGCGTTTCGCGAGTCGACTGTGGACCAAAGGGAGTAGGATTTTGTCACTGTAATAAGCGCGTTTTTGAACAATGGACTCGAAGTAGAACTCACTCTCTTTGACAACATCAGAGCTTAAGCCCAGCTCGCCTGGGATGAAGAAGTAGAGATCAAGATCTGACTTCTTGGTCGACTCCATCGCATGCGAAATCTTTAGAGTGATGCCGTCTTGCTTATCAACGGTTAACAAAAAAAGCTCCTGATAGTGCGAAATATCTTGCGCAAGCATATCAGAGATTCGCTATAATCACCGCAAATTTAGCAAGAGACAGTTGAAATGATTAAAGTTGGTCAGATAAACCACTTAGAAGTTGTGAAAAAGGCCGGTTTCGGCGTATTTCTTGATGCAGGTGACTATGGCACAGCCTTATTACCCAATCGTTATGTTCCGGAAGGAACTGATGTTGGTGCTCACCTAGATGCATTTTTATACTTCGACTCTGACAGTCAGCTAGTCGCCACAACTGAAACCCCGATCGCGCAAGTAGGCGAATGGGGCCTGATGAAAATTCAAGGTATTAATTCGACAGGCGCGTTCGCCGACTGGGGTATCAAAGAGAAAGACCTACTTATCCCGTTTAGTGAGCAGCGCACCCGCTTCTCCGAAGGGCAATCGGTTCTCGTCTATGTGTATATCGATAAAGCCTCTGGGCGCATTGTCGGTACGACTAAGTTCAACAAATTGCTGGACAAAACCCTGGCGAACTACACTAAAAATCAACAAGTTGACCTGATTATTGCTGAGCGAAGCGAGCTAGGCTACAAGGCCATTGTTGAAGGTGAGCATTGGGGCCTGATCTTTAAGTCCGACGTGTTTGGTAAGCTATTTGTCGGTAAGCGACTGAAAGGCTACATTAAAAACATCCGCGATGACGGCAAGATAGATCTTTCCTTACAAAAAATCGGTGTCGGTAAGATGGACGATTTAAGTCAAAAAGTTATGGACTTGCTGGAAAAGAAAGGGGGCTTTCTGCCTCTAAATGATAAATCGAGCCCAGAAGCCATCTTTGCTGCATTTAGAACCAGTAAAGGTACCTTTAAGAAGACGATTGGTGGTTTGTACAAGCAAGGCAAGATAGTGATTGATGGAGAAGGTATCCGCTTAAGTTAGTACCGATAATACCTATGATCCTGATGCCTTACATATCCTGTGGGCGATTAAAGCGATGGGTATAAATTGCTAAAAAAGAGGCCCAATGCTGATCCTGCTTTGGGCCTAGGGGAAGGGCTCTCATAGAGCCTGCGCTAATTACTTGGTAATCAATGCCTGTCTACTACATTGTAGTGCATTTGCTAGTAAATGCGCGGCTTCGCTAGAATTTCATACCAATGATTGACGATTCAAAATAAGTTTTTGTCTCTAACCAGCTCTCTCGGCAGACCATTTTTCACTCGGTTTCCGACCCACTTTCCTAATCCAATCACATCGTTATCAAAGGTCACTAACACCTCTCCGCTGCCGCTAAGGCCAACTGGTCTGATGTCTCTTCCCATAAACCACTCACGCGCATCGTCAACACAAAGTGCTACCGTTTTTTGCTCATTACCGTTGGCTAGGGCTGTGGCGACTTGATGTTGCCAGCGATACCCTTTCTTATGGGTTTCAGCGATTTTTATCCCCATACGAGAGAACCTTAATTCGCCGAGCATTGACTCCAATGCGTTTGGAAACAACCACACATCTTTGTCTCTTATCCAAAGTGATGAATCCTTGGGAAGTTCAATATCGAGTGTCTTTTTCAGTTGCTCTGTCACGTCTTGAGTGAGCTTTAGACTGGCTTTTTCAAATGGAAACTTACCTAGGCGCTTTTTAACTTTAGGGGCAGGTGCTGACGCAGTCTTGCGAATACGTGCAACAAAAAAGCCCTCACAGTCATAGACTTGTGGGAAAATATGCAAAAACCCTTCTTCTGTTAGCGCGTCCTTAGCATTAGGGAAAAGGTCCTGTAAACTTTCGAACTCAACGCAATCAGCAAAAGCCTCTTTTAGGTGGTGGCACACTTGCTGGTTCTCCTCAACACTCAATGTACATGTGGAGTAAACCATCACGCCACCTGGCTTTAGCGCGTGGAACGCACTTTCAATCAGGTCTTTTTGTGTATTCGCGATCTCAATAACGGACTCTTTACTCCAGTTTTTCATCGCATCTGCGTCTTTTCGAACCGTTCCTTCTCCAGAGCAAGGAGCGTCAATTAACACGGCATCAAATTGCTCTGGGAGCCATCCGCCAAAGACTCGGCCATCGAAGTTACTTAGTGCTGTGTTCCTTACACCACAACGCTCGATATTGGCATGCAGTACTTTGACTCGACTTGCAGCAAACTCATTGGCAACCAAAACGCCATGATTACCCATCTTTGCGGCAATTTGAGTGGATTTTGAACCTGGCGCTGCGGCCATATCTAAAACTGACGTCACCTCTTGATCATGCGCTTGAAATAGCGCAGACACTGGCATCATTGAACTGGCTTCTTGAATATAAAACAGCCCAGACATGTGTTCTGCGGTGTTACCGAGAGGAACGAGAGACTCATCGGCTTCTATCCAAAAGCCCTCGTCACACCAAGGCACAGGTTCAAGAACCCAACCTTTGACCGCTGCTCGCTGCATGAACTCTGACACTGAAATCTTTAAGGTATTGACTCGAATACTCTTGCGCAATGGGCGTTGGCAAGCTGCAACAAAATCCCCCATATTGAGGTGGTCTGGCAGAATCTGCTCGATTTGCTCTAAAAAGGCCGGGGGGAGATAAACATTTTGGTGCACGACGGTTTCTCGGCTTGAATGAAAAGGCCAAGATTATACCGAGCTTGAAGCAAAAACGCAGCGATTTCGCTGCGTTTTGTAATTTTATGGCTTAGGTATGGCGGTTCGCCAACTCCTCCAACTCTCTTCAGCTTGACTGTAAAGGAAGAAAGAGGTCTCTGGCGGCGCCGCAGGTTGCAACTGCGTTTGCTCTGGCGTGGCGAAAGTAATACCACCGCGTACCAAACTATCTATGGTGCCTGACTTAATATTGGCTCCGCTGAGACCAATCGAAACATCAACACCTGAGGTATTCCAAAATACGGTATTACGTCTAACTAAGTAGGCGTAGTCGGGTTTAATAACGATCGTCGATACAACTCGGTCAGCAAACTCGCCAAGCTCAACTTTGATAACTTCACCCACTTGCATGTCACGATAGAGGATCGGCGTCCCTTTTTTGATAGAGCCGCGATTTTCGCTTTGTAGGGTAAACCTTACCCCTTGCTCAGCCTGCTTATTGGCGTGAAGCACAAACGCGTTCTGTTTTTTACCTTTACCGGGCAAAACGTTAATCGATTGAGACAGGAGGTTATGAGCGTTCTTGATACCATCGACGCCAAACTCCACTTTCGGAAGCCAAAAGAAAGCGCCGTCTACTGCGATTTTCTCAGTATATTCAGGCAGCACGCGCGCCTTTATTTCAACACGCTCACGACGAAAGTCAGGAACGATTAACGTGACTTCACCAACTTTGACGCCGTTATAATTAATCGCTGAGCCTACCGATAAACGGTTCTCGCCTTGGTAGGTGAGGGTGATCACTTGGCCAAATTTGCGTGCTGTTTTGTAGTCTTGATACAGCAGCCATTTGTCATTTTGCTTGTTGTCTACGCCCGGGAGGGAATCAAAAGCAATTCCTCCTTTGATCAGTGACGTAAGTGGGGCAGCAGAAATGCTGATGCCTGCAAGGCTCGCGTCAACTTCAACGCCAGAGCGATTCCAAAATACGGTTTGCTCGGTGATCAGGTGTTTGTATTGGTTTTCAATACTGGCTGTTATCAACACGCCACCATCGACTAAGTAGAAATCGGCAATACTGCCCACTTGTAGGTTACGGTATAGCAGTGGACTACCGATGCTCACCGGTGGCAGTTCGGAAGCAAACAGTGTTAACTGAGTTGAACCAGACATATTGTACTTCGCCAACTCTGCCAGTGATTTGCTCGGATAAAGTTGGTATTCGATTCGCGCTTTATTTTGTCCTTCACTGACAAAACTGATCGAACCTGCTAGCAATTGTTTTGCTGGTGGAACAGAGATGTTTAGGCCAGACTCTGTCAGTTCTGCGCTAGCACTGCCCGTTACATAAAAGCGGTTTTGTGATTTGATTAAGTGCGCGTAATCACTGTCAACCAACGCATCAAACTGAACACTGTCTTTGACCAGTTTGACTTCCGTTACTGAGCCAACACTGATCCCGCGATACATGATTTCAGCGCCTCGTTCGAGGCCGAATGAGTTATCCGCGACTAACTTCAATG
>JBCAXU010000062.1:0-22181 GCA_038533895.1 Pseudomonadota bacterium
GTGCAAGACCCTGTGCTGAGCCGCTCTATCCAAGTCGAAAACCAAGGACATAACTCAGCGGTATTATGGAACCCGTGGGCGCAGGGCGCACAAGGTATGGGCGACATGCAAGACGACGGCTACAAAACATTTTTGTGTGTCGAGTCTAGCCTACATGCCGCTAGCATCGAACAAGGACAAACCTTGCAACCCGGTGAAAGCCATCAATTAGTGACCAAAATCTCAGCCTAAAATGACGGTATCAATGGCAGGTTTGACAACCTGCCATTTTCTTTGCTTTGAAAGTATTTCCTCTTGCCTTTGGTCTAGTTAACCAAACACGGGTAGCCTTACGACTAATTGTTTAAGCTATCAATTAAATGATTAACGTGAATCAAATTCACACCGCCAATAAAAATTTACCATTGTTGCTTCGCTTACTGCTCCACTGACCACATTTGCACGATAATAAAGCCTCAAAGGCAGGAACATAAATATGCTAAAAAAACTTAAAAACCAAAGTGTAGGTTTCCAGCTTAAGCTTGTGATACTACTTTGTTTGTTGGTTTCATTCGCAGGTACAGCAACACTGGTATATCGAAATGCTTCGAGCGTTTTGCTAGAGACAACATTAAAAGAGCATCAAGTAGAAGTCGAAGCAATGGCCATGACGATAGCGGGCCAATTCGACGCTTATCTGCATACCGCTAAGGTCCTCGAATCAACTTTTCGAAATGGTTATCTAGCGGGTGCCTATGTCGAAGACTATAACGTCGATTTTCAAGGCAAATCAGTACCAAACATCACCCAGTATGGCGAGAGTCTGATCGATGATACTAAGCTAGTTGATAGCTTTACCCGTGATACTGGCGCCGTAGCCACGCTGTTCGCGCCTGTAAAAAACGACTTTGTACGAGTCTCAACTTCTCTAAAAGACCCGTCAGGTCAACGTGTCATTGGCACCACTCTTGGCAAAGATCATCCAGGTTATCAACAGCTAGCTAGTGGTAAACCCTACTATGCACAAGTAAAGCTCTTTGGTGACAGCTACATTACCTATTATGCTCCTCTCAAAGATGCGACAGGAAAAGTCAATGGCATCTCTTTCATTGGTTTGCCAGTAGAGCAAGCAACACAAAATTTGTTCAAATCGCTCAGCTCTATCACATGGGGCGATACTGGCTACACTATTGTTGTCGATAACCGTGAAGACAATTTGGGTAAGTACCTTCTTCACCCTGTTCACGACGAAAATGCACCTTCGATTATTGAGGTAAGTGATTACCATGGAAACAAACCTTTCCATCAAATTTTCGAAACGAAAAGTGGACTCATTCGCTATCCATATGAATATCAGGGTACAGTGGGTGAAAAATACCTCGTCTATACTGAGGTGCCAGGTTGGAACTGGAAGTTACTTGGTGGGACTTTCATTAAGGAGGTCACTAAGGGTAGTGACACTCTACTGACGCTGATTATTACCATTGCAACTGTGGTCGCAACCATCACCTTCATTCTCCTGACGGTTTTCCTAAACCGAAACCTCAAGCCGCTAACTGTACTAAACGGTTATATGACGCGTTTGGCGCAAGGTGAGGTGAGTCTGGGTATTCCCTCTACAGGAACAACGTCGAAAAACGAGATTATCAGCCTGAGTAACGGCGTAGCCAATATGGCCACCCAGCTAAATACCTTGGTTGGAGAGATACGATCCACCAGTGATTCTGTTCAGCAAGCGTCACAGAGCGTTTCTGGCGATGCACAACGCAACCTAAGTCAATCAGATCTGCAGCAGCAACAAGTTGAGCAAGTGGCAACCGCTATCGAAGAGATGGCGTCTTCGGCCCAAGCGGTTGCTCAGCAAGTAGAAGCGATAGCAGAAAATGTTCGTCTAACCAATCAAGACAGTCAGGCGGGTCTAGAGGTTGTCGAAAATGTGTGTATCGATGTTGCGCAATTAAACGATCAACTGGATAACTCAGCCAAAGCGATAGAGCAAGTGAACACAGATAGCGAAGCAATCCAGACGGTCACTAAGATGATCGATGAAATTGCAGAACAGACCAATCTACTAGCACTAAACGCTGCCATCGAAGCTGCGCGTGCCGGTGAACAAGGGCGAGGTTTCGCCGTTGTTGCTGATGAAGTTCGTACCTTAGCTCATCGAACTCAAACATCAGTTAAAGATGTCGTCTCCATTATCGAACAACTTAAGAGTTCCACTAATAATGCCGTGAGCTTAATGTCAAAGAGTCAGGTAAACGCAAATCAGGTACTGGATAAAGCTCAAGAAGCTGGGGTAGCGCTTGAAGCGATTGCGTCCCAAGTTCAATCAATCGCCGGACAAGCAGACACAATTGCCGCGACTTCCGAGGAGCAGGCTAATGTTTCGCAAGAAATTGCTGCTAATGCTAACTTAATCAGTGAGTTAAATAAGGAAAGCCGTGAAACAAGCGCTAAGACAACTGAAAGTGCTGAGCACCTAATTAAGCAAGCTGCCTCTCTGAAACAGCAAGTAGACTTCTTTCACTAAAAGGTAAGGACAGAATTTTTTTCATGGGGCAACACAAACGTGTTGCCCCTGTTCATTCAAGCTCTAAGCTAGTCTGCCGCAATGCTTCCTGATAAACTTCGCCCACTCAGTTTCAATTAGAACCATTTATGTCTTACACCTGCCCTCTTTGTCATCAAGCCTTGACCCTCTCTGAACGCAGCTATCGCTGTGAAAACAGCCACAGCTTTGACCTCGCTAAGGAGGGATATGTCAATCTCATACCGGTGCAACATAAGCGTTCAAAAGATCCCGGTGACAATAAAGAGATGATGCAAGCACGTAGGCGCTTTTTAGAGAAAGACTACTATCAGCCGATGAAACAAAAAGTGGCGCAGCTGTGTGCGCAATACACCAAAGGTGATAACCCGCAGCTTTTGGATATTGGCTGTGGTGAAGGCTACTACACCACAGAAATCGCCGCTCAGCTCTTAACTCAATCACCTAATGCACAAACTTACGGACTTGATATATCCAAAGTAGCGATTCGCTATGCAGCGAAACGCTATCGCAACTGTGCCTTCAGTGTTGCCTCTAGCCATCGTCTTCCTTTTGCCGATAGCAGCCTAGATACCGTGGTGCGAATATATGCCCCTTGCAAAGCCGATGAGCTGGCCCGTGTCATCAAACCCGAAGGCGTGGTGATCACCGTAACCCCAGCCGCACGTCACCTATATCAATTACGTGAAGCGATCTATTCTGAGGTTAGACTGCACGATGAAACCGCCGAAGCAATGCCGGGCTTTGCGTTAGAGCAAGAGATTAAGCTGAACTACATGATGCCGCTGGCGCAAGGAGACGGCTACGATCTGCTGCAGATGACACCATTTGCGTGGAAAGCATCGGATACCCTCAGAGCCGATCTGCAGTCAGCTACACTGTATCAATGTGAGGCAGATTTCATGATACGAATTTACCGCAAGCAGACTCAATAGATAATAGTTCTCATTACTATTGAAACATTAATAGGCCTCCAGTAGTATGCACCCACTATCATCTGGAGGCTTTCTTATGCGTACTCTTTTGGCGACATCGCTTATCACTATTTTTCTCAGTGCTTGCTCTTCAGCGCCAAACAAACCTACCCAAACTTATTATGATTACTCTTTACTCTCCTCTGACTCTGAGCAGGTGTCATTGAGTGCATTGCCCAATAAGCTTGTCGATGCTGATGTGATTTTGGTTGGCGAGTGGCATACCCACTCTGGGATCCATCGTTTTCAAACCGATCTGCTAAGGCAACTCGTACGAGAAGGACATACCGTCGCTGTTTCTATGGAACAGTTTTCTCGGGACGCACAAAGTGTGGTCGATCAGTACCTCGCAGGTACGATTGGTGAACAAGTGCTGATTAACCAGGGTAACGCCTGGCCCAATTATGAGAGTGACTACCGTCCTTTGGTGGAACTAGCCAAGGCTCAGAACCTCGATATCATCGCGGCCAATGCCCCTAAATCCATTGTGCGCTGTATTGGTCGCCAAGGCGTCGATTACCTCAACCAATTGAATGACACTCAACGTGCCTTCATCGCCACTGATATTGATACATCGGATTCTGCTTACAAACAGAAGTTTATGGCCTCGATGCACCATGGCAAACCAGAGCAAACCGAAAGACAGTTTGCCGCGCAAGTGACTTGGGACGAAACCATGGCCGACAGTATTGTCCGCTATGTTGAACAAAACCCCGCAACGCAAGTTGTCCATATTGCTGGCAAGTTTCACACAGAACAGGGACTTGGGATAAAGTCTTCAATTGCAAGGCGTAACCCGAATCTAAATGTTGTGGTCATCACGCCTACTGCTGCAGGTAGCCCCCGCTCAACGAGTGGAGATGACTATTGGCTGGAAGTGCTGGCTCCTCCAGCTCGCTATGTGCAAGATAAAAACCGTTTAGCCGCGTATCAGCATCTAGGGAAGCGTAATGATTCCCTAACATGCCAATAGGTACTATTTTTGCTTTAGAGTCTATGATCCGGCGCGGTAGGACGCGCCCTTTCCTTCACTAACGGGAATGCTGGTGAAGAACCCATTTAATAGGCACGATTTATGCTTGATTGAGTTTTATGCAAATTACGCATTTTTTGCACAAGTTTTTCATCAAGCAGTCGATATATTGTCTGAGGATGATGTAAGGAGATCATTATGACACCAGTAGGAATGGAGCCAGCCAAGCTGTCCCCTACCCAGCAGGTAAAGCCTCAAGCAACGGCCGCAGATGCCGCCTCTAAACCAGCCCCGCTCAAAGTGGAGCAAAATAAAGTCACCCTCTCTGACGAGGGAAGAGCGCTTTTGGCTGCACTGCAAGAAATTGATAAAGAGAGTAAAGTGGCCGGAAAAGATGACAAAACGGTTGGCGATAAAGTCGAGTCGTTTGCTCACGGCGCACTCGGTATGGACCACCCTGATAAGATCAAAGAAGAAGAAGACGGTTCGTACTCGGCGGGGCAATATCTTTCCGCTGCGGCAACCGTTGGCGGTATTTTACTTGCCTTGCTTTAGTTAGTGGTGATTGACAACTCTTTCCATGTCGACAAATAACCCTATTTGTCGAGAGTAGATACTCCAATCCATAATCTGCACTCCTTATAATTATGGATTGGACGTTGTGCGCAACTCATTTTCTCTTATCGACAAACCCACTTTCTTTGGCGCGCTGGCGCTACTCTTTACCATTATTATTCCATTGATCGCCTTCCCTCAACAAGGTGCGGATTGGATAGCGATCGCCAAAAGTTTTATGACTGATAAACTGGGTTTTCTCTATCTGGCATTAGGTCTCAGTGCATTCTTTTTTATGATTTATGTTGTCTTTAGCGATATGGGTCAAATCAAACTTGGCGATGCCGATGAACAACCTGAATTCGCCACGGCGTCATGGGCAGCAATGCTGTTTTGCGGAGGCATTGGAGCCAGCATTTTATACTGGGGCTGTATAGAGTGGGCCTACTATTACCAAGCACCGCCTTTCCAGCTCGAACCCGGTAGCGAAGAAGCGGTGCGCTGGGCAGCCACTTACGGTATTTTCCATTGGGGTCCGATCGCTTGGGCCATCTACCTAATCCCAGCCCTACCGATCGCCTACTTTTTCTATGTTCGTAAACAGCCGGTGCTTAAGGTTTCTAGCGCGCTGATGCCTGTATTGGGCGAAGCTCGCACTAAAGGCACCGCTGGAAAGGTGGTAGATGTACTGTTTATATTCGGCCTACTTGGCGGCGCTGCCACTACGCTTGGCCTTGCCGCACCATTAATTGGTGAGGGACTCAACTTTCTATTTGCTATCCCGCAAACCACATTAAGCCAAATTGGGGTTCTATTAGTATGTACAGCCATTTTTGCCTACTCGTCCTATGCTGGCATGGAAAAAGGCATCAAGGTACTGAGCAACATCAATTTCTGGGGGGCGATGGGTCTGCTCGCTTTTGTATTAATAGCCGGGCCGACCATCTTTATGCTGGAAACAGGCCTCGATTCTATTGGCCGTATGCTATCTAACTTTTTCGTTATGGCCACTTGGGCTGAGCCATTTGGCGGCTACGGTACCTTTGAAAACACTCACTTCCCACAAGATTGGACTATTTTCTATTGGGCTTGGTGGTTAGTGTTTGCTCCCAGTATGGGATTGTTTGTATCCCGTATCTCTCGTGGTCGAACCATCAAGCAAATGGTGTCTGGGTCAATCTTTTTTGGCTCTTTAGGTTGCTTTCTATTTTTCATGATTTTAGGTAACTACGGTTTATCGTTGCAACTTTCAGGCGAGTTGGATGTCGTCGCCATTCTCAATGCTGAAGGGGCGACCAAAGCGATTTTTTCAATGCTTAATGCACTTCCGATGGGAACACTGGTTATTGCCGTATTTACCTTATTGTGCGTCATCTTCACCGCGACCACGTTTGACTCTATATCCTATATCCTAGCTTCGGTCGTGCAGAACAATGTCACTGAAGAGCCGATGCGTTGGAACCGGATGTTCTGGGCGTTTACGCTCTCATTTATGCCCACCGTACTGATGTTTATGGGAGGGTTGAGTACCCTGCAAACCGCCGCTATCGTGGGAGGCCTGCCACTACTGGTGATTTCGGTCATGCTGATGGTCTCAGCGGTCCGTGCCACGACACTCGATCTTCGTCATCAACAAGCGTACGTCGAGCCAACCATCAATATTGAAGACTTACCCGATATCGACCCTTGGTCTACAGAAGGGATGGCACTGGCTCAATTTGAACGTAGCCGTGATGCAGCCCAAGCTGCCGCCGACGAAGAGCGCGCCGCTTTCGCTCAAGTGCACGAGATCAAAAAACAGA
Source organism: Pseudomonadota bacterium (assembly GCA_038533895.1). Lineage (GTDB taxonomy): Bacteria > Pseudomonadota > Gammaproteobacteria > Enterobacterales > Vibrionaceae > Vibrio. Next base: position 6,835 of record JBCAXU010000062.1, read on the forward strand.
TTCGGGCATTTGCGTTAGAACACTCGGACGATGAACAGTTTGCCGACCACCATCTGCCTGAGCAATTGCAACAAGCACTCCAGCAAGCCTTAGATAGCGTGGCCCAGGCGCAACAACGCAAGCAGGAGGCGTCCGAACAAGCGCAACTTGCTCGAGGAGAGTTTAATCAAACAGTATTAGCCTCATCGACCTCTTAGCCATTGTTCTATTCTTCCTTAGTCACTCAAAGCTCACCTCATTGGTGAGCTTTTTATTGGTTAGCCAACATAAAGTTGGGCACGAGATCTTTGTTATATTTTTGCAACGAAACAGAAACCTTGTTGAAATAAATCAATGTTTTAATCGCGTTGCTTTTGTAAACAAGGACAATTTGATGAAGCACTATATAAAACCAATTATTGCCGCAGTGGCAACCTCTACGCTCTCCCTTAGCGCAGTGTCCGCCGAGATCAAAAATTTAATATTGATGATTGGCGATGGCATGGGTCCACAGCAAGTAGGCCTGCTGGAAACATATGCAAACCAAGCGCCAAATTCTATCTATCAAGGCAAGAAAACCGCGCTCTATCAACTCGCTGAACAAGGCGTGATTGGATCTTCTCTTACCCACCCAGAAGATGCCATCGTGGTCGATTCTGCCTGTTCAGCGACCATGCTCGCGACCGGAATCTATACCGCCTCTGAAGTGATTGGTATCGACGGGCAAGGCAATCATGTTGAAACAGTATTAGAGAAAGCAAAACGTGCAGGAAAGGCGACGGGGCTGGTATCTGATACTCGTCTCACTCACGCCACACCTGCAGCTTTTGCTGCTCATCAGCCGCACCGATCGCTTGAGAACGAAATCGCGTCAGATATGCTGGTAACTGGGGTCGATGTTATGCTCTCTGGTGGTCTGCGTCATTGGATTCCAAACTCCACCAATGACAAGGGGGAGACCTACAAGCAACTGGAAGCCCTGACACAAGGGGATGTCTATCTCAAGTCAAAGCGCAAGGATGAACGAAATCTACTTAGCGAAGCTCAGCAACAAGGCTACAGTTTGGCCTTCAACCGCAACATGCTAAGTCAAGCACAAGGCGACAAGCTATTGGGTTTATTTGCTTACTCTGGCATGAACGATGGCATTGCATACAGCAACGAGAAAAACAGCCCTACTCGCACTCAACCAAGCTTGAAAGAGATGACTGACAAGGCGCTACAGGTACTGTCCAAAGACAAAGATGGCTTCTTCTTGATGGTTGAAGGCGGTCAAATAGACTGGGCGGGCCACAGCAATGATGCAGGCACCATGCTGCATGAGATGATCAAATTCGACGAAGCGGTACAGTCGGTTTACGATTGGGCCAAAGATCGCGACGATACCATTGTGATTGTCACCGCTGACCACGAAACGGGCTCTTTCGGTTTCAGCTACTCGTCAAAAGATCTGCCTAAGCCGCAGCAGCGCTCAGGCAAAGCGTTTGAAAGCCGTGACTACGCACCAAACTTCAACTTCGGCGCATTCGATATCCTAGACGGCCTATACAACCAAAAACTGAGCTATTACGCGATGATCAGCCAGTTTGAGAAGCTAGACCAGGCGCAACAAACCCCTGAGAAACTGGCTGAAATTGTTAATCAAAACAGCGCGTTTCCTATCACGGCAGAGCAAGCAGCCGAGGTGATGAAAAGTAAGCCAAACCCATACCGTTTAGCCGGTCACAGCTACCTATCGGTAGAGGAAGTGCCAGCCATCAACGACTTTGATGCTTTCTTCCCATACAACGACCGTGGCAACTTGCTCGCTCGCGAACAAGCCACCAGCCAGAACATTGTCTGGGGGACGGGTACTCACACGCATACGCCAGTCAATGTCTTTGCTTGGGGACCTGCGGATAAAGTGTTGCCGGTATCAAAAATTATGCATCACTCAGAGCTTGGTGAGTTTATTAAAGCGCAAGTAAAATAAGCCTGAATAGATTTTGCTTGTGACCTTTCAACGCCCTTCGGGGCGTTTTTTGTCGATACGAACAACACTTGGGCCGATAGAAAACAGCGCCCATTGGGCGCCGTCGGTATTTACTCAGTAGTATCGCGCTCGACCATATGCAGATGCACATCCTGCTGTGGGAATGGAATGGAGATCCCTTCACGATCAAACCGTAGTTTTACTTCTTTGGTCACATCCCAATACACATCCCAATAGTCGTCCGTTTTAACCCAAGGGCGAACAATAAAGTCGACCGATGATGTGTTAAGGGTGTGAACTTTGATGATCGGCTCAGGAGTGCGTAGAACACTAGGATGTGAGATGACAATATCCGTTAGAACTTGCTCAGCCTTGAGTACATCATCGGAATAGCCAATACCAAACACCATATCCACGCGACGTACCCGCTCGTGAGTCACATTTTTAATGACATCCCCCCAAATTTTACTGTTTGGGATAATAATGATCTGGTTATCAAATGTCTTAATGGTCGTGTTTACTAGGCTCATATGACTGACCTTACCATCAACCCCTCCGGCAAACACAAAATCACCGACATCAAACGGGCGGTAGATAAGTAACATCATCCCAGCAGCGAAGTTAGATAATGTGTCTTGTAGCGCAAAACCGATAATGACACCTGCTATACCAAAACCGGTCAGTACAGGCGCGAGATTCAAACCAATTTGCGACAGCGCTACCAAAATACCGATAACCCATACAAACTTGCCGGACATACCGATAAAGAAGTCTTGCATCAACTGTGACAAGTTAAGATTTTTTGTCACCACAGCTTTACTAATGAGCTTGCGCACCAATTTCGCAACTAAACTGGTACCCAACAGGATTAGGAAAAATACGAACAACTGAAACAGATGCTGAGGAGCATTGTTGGCAACCCAATCCCAAAGACCATCCGACCATGTGGTTAGGATAGACATTATCACTTGCCCGTTAAGAAGATCTTGGGTGATATTGCCTGTCACTTCAAACTGGAGACGCTTATACTCAGCACTGTCGATATTCAGTTTATCGGCAAGATATATCAGCGTTGATAAACTCTCGACAGCAATGTTCATCCGCTGCTTGATAATCAGTTGGTTAAGCTGCAACGATGCTTTCTCAGTTTCAGGACTCACTGACAGTTGCTTGCCGACAGCGCTAATCTGTTGATTAAAATATTCTACAGATGCTGACAGCAGCCTAAGTCGCTTTTCCACTAAACCACGCAATTGTTGCTCAGCAACTGTCTCATCCAAACCGAGATCTTGCAGCCATTGAATGTTTTGCCACCTCGATGTTATCACCTCATCAAAATAGTGTTGAAGCTCTTGGTAGTCGGTAAGTAACGATAGACGGTCCTCATTTTTTGCTTCATCAATTTTAAGGTTGAGCGCTTTGATTTTGCTGTCGAGATAAACGGTAGCATTGCTGGTGTACTTTTGTTGCATTTTGACCTGTGCAATCAACGCCTCTGTATCAATACTTTGATTTCGAATCGCAGTACTAAGTTGAGCTCGAATTTCTTCATTCTTCTGAAATAGTTTGAGTTGCAACGCATCCTTTTCATCGCCACTAGCACTATTAAGAGAATCGGTAAGGTCTTTCAACTCTATGTTCAGCGTTTGTAAAGCCATCTCATCTCTGGAGAGTTGAGGCGCTGTAGATTCCTCATCGGCGTGAGTGAAACCACTCATCGACAGTACGAAAAGCAATAAGATTAATCGGTGAAGTGAGGAGAAGGTAAAGCGGCTGAGCTGATTCATATCTACCTCTTAGCACTCAGGCAAGTGTTTGTTTCAAAAGTTATTGCCTTTTAGTGTACACCACAACTCGGGCAATGAGACGGTTTGATTGACAATGAAGAGATCAGATAGAAAAACAGCCGCTAAATTGCGACTGTGGTATGGATTATGGACGGTGCGGATGATTCAAAATGTGGTCTTCCCAATTTACCACATCAATCTCGTAAACCACTTTGTTACGTACACTCTCTCCTGCCGCATGCATGGCCGATTTGGAACCGGTTAGTAATGGGTGCCACTCAGGCAGCGGTTTGTTCTCTGCCAGCAAACGATAAGCGCAGGTGTGAGGTAACCAAGTAAAATCATCGATATCTTCGCGCGTCAGCTTGGTGCACTCTTCACCTGAACTAAATCGGTTTGGGTAATCTTTACATGCGCAAGTCTTGCTATTAAGCCAACTACACGCCACATTGGTGTAGTAAACCTCATCAGTATCTTCATCCATCAGCTTGTGCAGGCAACACTTGCCGCAGCCGTCACACAGAGACTCCCACTCTTGTTCTGTCATCTGTTCTAATGATTTTTGTTGCCAAAAGTGTGCCATGTGCATTAACCCCAACTACTCGAGCCTGTGATGGAAAGTGGAAAGGCGAATTTATATCGATCCTGACATCAAAGTGCAAGCTATTGGGGCTAACAATCTGCCACTTAATCTTCAAGTAGCTGATTTAGCTGAGCAACTTTCCAACTTAAATTGTTCAGTCGACGTTTGAGTTCCTCAAACTCTTGCTGTGCTTGCTGATACTGCTGCTGTTCGATCAAGTCTTCCACATAACCGACGCGGCCGTAAATCGGCGATAGGCTGACAGCAAAAGATTCCAACGACTTGGTCTCATCTGCCACCTGTTGCCAACGACGCTTCTTCGCCAATAATGCGATGTTAGCCATCTTAGTTCGGATGTCGCCAAACCGCGCGACAAACTCATCAGCCTGTTCCAATGCCTGTTGCTGTTGCTCCGTGAGCTGACTGCCGATCTGCGACACTTGTTGGTTTCCTGCATAGAGCTTCTGTAACACATTCAACTGCTCCATCGCCCGCAAATAAGGCTGCTCAATCGATGCTTGCGTCTCACGCTCTATCGCCGCCTGATACATAGGCACCAACTCACGACTAAATGAGGCCAGTGTACTAGGACTGGTCGCTGCGACGAAATCACCGACACTGTTTGAATCTAGACTCGGTATGTCAATCGACTGCTTATAATAGTATTGATGAAACACCTGCGGATGACTATACAGCCACAACGCACTGCTCCCCAGTAACAGACCAGATACGGCCGAAGCCAATAGACCAATACGAAAGCGTTGGCGACTGACTTTGTCACTGTGCTGCTGTTGCTGCTTTTCTTGACGCTTGATCGCGGTATGGTAGCGAGTCTCAATCAGGTCGATATGCTCGAACAACACGAACCCGATCCCTTCAAAGTCAACTTGATGCTCAGGCTGTTCAATAGCGATCCAGTCATTGATTCGCTGGCAAAGATTTTCGCTGCGGTACAAGTCACGAAGTTGCTCCTGCGTGGGTTTCATTTTTTTTAACTCAGGGATCGCCTTACCATTAACCCAATCAAACACTTCCTTGCGCATCTTGGCCGATTTGCTGTCCGCTTTGGGCAAACAGAGCAAACACTGCATCATTAATTCGAGTCCATTAGCAAAGCCGCTAAGCCCCTCTATTTTGAGCTTGGCGATGGTCATATAGCTACTCAGCAGTAGGTCGACACCCGGCCCTTTGGCTAAGGCTTCACAACACTCATAAACCGTTTGCCAATTGGTCCCACCGGAAAGGGGGTTAAAGCGCGCATTGATTTCATCACGAACTCGCTGATACCCATCAAGGTGTCTGACCGACGAAGCGTCTAGAGCAATATGGTAAAGGTGATGGTCAAGAAATATGCTGGACATGAATACTACGGTCCTAATCGTTAAAGGAGCAAGTCACCTTGCTCCTTTATGGGGTTAATAGAGGGTTTTCGATAGTTTGAAGGATTTGAACAATCTTTCGGTAAACGGGTTGGCGTCTGACTCTGCATTGATGCGATAAATCATCTCACCACCATCGACGTTAAACTGATAGTCAACCGTGGTTTTGCTGGCTGACAACACATCGCCCTTTTCCAGCAGGCGGAAAAATGCCCATGGACCTTTCAAGTTGATACTTCTTGGCGACAAGTTTGACTTGGTCGGCACTAAGGTCACTTTGGATACAGCCGAATCACGCAGAGTGTTCGGCCAAATCAGCTCAACTCCGTCGCGCGGGCCGTGACTGTATGTCAAATATTGACCATCCACATTCAGCACACTGCGACGCTTGTTGCCACTTAACCGCAACGGTTCAACAGAAAAATTGACATCTAAAATCCCTTTACGATTAAAGAAAGCTTGGCGAATACGCTGCGCTTGGGCAATCTGCGCTAATACTTCCGGTCGAATAATCGATTGAGCATTGTCGGCTTCATCGACAGCGATGTTTTCTTCGATGAAGACCTTAAGCTGGTTGCTATAGAAGCTATCTAAGGTGCCGTTGGGGGCAAAAAATGACTCAAAGTCCTCAAGTGCAACGTCTTTACTCGACTGCTGGTTAAATGGATACCGGCTTGCAAGCTTAGTGTAGTAAGGCTGATAGACATCCTCATACCAACGAACTTCCAAGTGCTTAATGGCCTCTTGCTTAACCACATACCAGCTTTCATCGGCCAGTTTCGCCACCATGCTATCAAGCGGTCTTGGCAGCCCTGATGCGATACGTTTCAGCGTATAGATAGGGTCAGCACTGACCAATTTAACGCGCGCTTTCGTCGCATCGAGCGCTGCCATACCCACATCGGGCGACTCTTGAATCGCTTTTAGATACGTCTTGAGTTCATCCACAGACGACAGCACTTCATTGATATACGCAGGTTGGTCACCCACCGGTTTTAGCATTAAGTTCAACTCAGCAAACGGCGACTGAATATTCGATGCCACCTGATACTTGGCACTTTTCAACAGCTCGTCTTTGGCATCACTGTCTGCATCCAAACCGGCGACAACATGAGTATTATTGTCAAGGGTGCGCAGTAGGCGCTGCAACGGCTCAACATTCCCAGTAAGGTTTTCTAGCACCATCACAGCATCGTTAATATCGCCAAAGTACTTCATGTCGATATCATTAAGCGCTGCGCGCCAAGTGTTGACGTAATCCGCAACGTAGAGATTACGAATCTTTTCACGCAGAACCTGCTTATCAGCTTCGCTAAACTGAGCGGTTTTAGATTGACCCAGCACCCAGCCATCGATCAGTGCAAGCTCGGACACCGACTCAGAGCGCGGCATGAAGTAATTTTCAAACCCCTCTTTGGTCAGCATTTGCGGAATGTAAAGACTGCTGTTAGCCACCCGCTCTTCAAACACCACGTCAAAGATCGGACCAACTAAGTTGCGAATGCTGATCGAGGGCCCCAATACGGTTTGCGCATTGAGCTTGAGGTTACGATATACCCGTTGATCATTGGGCATGGTGCTCAGTTCCGCTTGAACGCTGGCAATCGTCTTGTCGTACGGCTTCATTACTTGTTCAGCATACAGGTCACCGTCGGCGCGTGCGCCAGCAAGATCGGTATGACGCATCGCATAGTCAAGATGCTCGATTAGCTCTCCTTGAACGCGCTTTTGACCTGCGAACGCACGCTGCCAATACTTAGCAAAGTAATCCAGGACATAGTCTTTGTATCGACCGCTCTTGTCGACCATCATGCGATAAACACGCAACACGGCCAGCTTCTCTTCTTCGCTTTGTGCTTGTTCTAAAGCGACCACAACATCGGCCATCAGTAGGGGCAAGAAGCGATTCTCGAGTAAGTTAAGATAGGTATCTTCGACCATAGGCCCAATCGTGTGACCTTGGTACAGCCCAAAGTCGGAAATGTAACGCGGTTTGTCGCGGAAGAAACCAAACTCCAGAGTCGCCTGGCGAATCTTGTTGAGCGGCTCCAAAATATCTCGCTGTGACGCAAGCGCTAGATTCGATGGGTACTTATCCTTGTACTCATTAACCTTAGTCAGGACAGCATCTGACTGATTGACATTAATAAGGTAATAGCGATGCCAAGTGCCAAACAGCAGGACCGACGCCACCAAGCAGGCCGCAAAAGAGAGTCCCATTAAACGTCGCTTGTGTTTGGCGACGCGAAAGTTGTCCGACGCCAAGCCAGCTTCTGGGTAGATGATGTTGCTAAATAGCTGCTGAGTGAAGTAAACCGTCGAGTTCTTAGCGTTTTGCGCCTTATTCACCGCGTGCGATAAGCCGTAGCGTCGAGACGCGGAATCGCCAAACGCATTACTTGGCACTCCTTGCTGATACACTGAGGTGAAATAAGCCCCTCGTACCAGCGCGGAAGTAGAAAACTGATCACTCGATAACGCATCTTGAAAAAACTCTTTTAAGATACTCTGCAGGCCTGACATCTGGCGGGTAAAACTGTAGATGGCGTCACGCTCTTCTTGCTCCATCGGCTCCGCAACTGCGTGCGGAAACAACTCGTTTATCCGCGCCACAAATTGGCCATAGTCATTGGAAAACTCTTCCAACCAGTAATCAAGATTATCGACCGACTCCAGTGAAAAGGTGAAGCCCAACACTTCTTCGCGCTCAGACTTGGAATAGTGTTTAAAGAAAGGTTCAAAGCCGTACAGCAAATCGAGTTTGGTCAGGGTAATATAAACTGGCAAACGGGTGGCCAGCGTTTCCATAAGCTCACGAATTCGGGCTCGTAGTAAGTTTGCGTACGCTTTGCGTTCACTTGTCGTTGAGGTCGCAAGATGCGAAACATCCAGTGCCAGCACAATACCGTTTAGCGGTCGGCGGCTACGGGTTTTCTCTAACCAGTTAACAAAATTCAACCACAAGCGGCGCTCGAGCTCGCCATCATTATCTTGGTTGCGATTGCCCTGAGTTAACAGCTCACCGTCAGGGTCAATCAATACTGACTCATCACCAATCCACCAGTCAAACGAGTAAGGATTTTCACTCTTTTGACCTGACGCACGCATCACGGACGATAAGGCAAAGTTTTGACCTGAACGATTGATTAAGCTGGTTTTGCCCGCATTTTCCAGCCCAAGTACCAGATACCATGGCAGTGCATAGAGGTAATTGCGCGTGTTCAGGCTCTGTTTCATCTCCTTCATCACGTCATTGAGCTCAGCTTCCTGACGCTGTTCATACAGTTGAATCGGGTCTTGCTTTAGTTGTTCTTCACGTTTTTGCTGGTTCTTATACCCTTGCAGCTTACGCCATTGCCATATTCCCCATCCAGAGAGAGAGAACAGCACAAAAATAGCGCTTGCCACCGAGCGCGCGAGGACACTTGATAACGGTTTGCTCCCCTCAATTTCAAGCCAAGGTCCTGCCCACCAAATGGCGACATTTAACAGGATAAAGAGGGTAAACAGCAGAATGGGAAGCGCTGCTGCAATACCTGGCTTAAATTTTTTCACTATCCCAATGATACTTTTCCACATGGATTGTCCCTTGCTTAATCTGACGCTGTATTTCGTTGTAGTTGTTCGATAAGTGACGGCTCCCAATCGGTAACGCTCGTCTGCATAATTTCTTGTTTTAAGGTTTGATACTGTTCATCGGCCATCGCATTGAGCTGGTTGTGCTTGAGCAAATCTGCACTGATCAGTCGCCAATAGAATCGGTCTCGCGGCTCTGTCGCTGCGACTAACCCATCATTGAGCATCGACATCGCGACCGCGATCCCTCCCTCTTTGGCAAGGTTAAACGCTTCTTCGCGCTGCTGCTGCCAACTGCCAGAGTTCGATGTCGACCCGGAACTGGCAGGACTACCACTGAGCCACTGCTTGACACTGTCGTTGATAAAGGGGGCCCCGCCTTTGAACTTAAGGTCGATAACCGTTGGAAAACGCTCAACAAATGCCTGGGCTTCTTCAAGGATGGCTGTACACCAACGTTGTTGGCCCAGCGCTTTGGCAATGTCATAACTCATCAGTTGCCCCTCAAACCAATAAGGGGCGATGGTTAAGCTCTGCTCCACACGACGCCACAAAGCCAAATCAGGCTGATGCATCTGATCTTGATATTCCTTAACCCGCTCGGTCTGCATCCCTCGCAACAAAGTTTGGCCAAGATGATCGTGATCCGGCAACGTTGAAATCGCCCCCCATAGCGCGTGACGACGCACTCGAATCGCTAACGCGCCAGAGTGTTCTTGTTCAGCGAGATACTCAGCCACTTTAAGCAGCGTCTGCTTAGCCGCTTTGTCGCTAGAATTGTCTATCGCTAGCGTGGAGCTCGATGATGAGGCACTCGGTGTTGGCGTGGGCGATTTTTGCTCTGCAGCGCGTGCCACCTTTTCTCGCTCTTGCGCTTTTTTCAGTTGATTGAGAATCGTCACCACCACTGAATCGGCGACCTCTGAACTCAACTCATTGGTTTCAATAACGCTCTGCCACTCCTGCACCGCTTGCTGCAGTTCCTCTCGGTCCTGGCTATCAAGGGCGGCAAAATCAAACTTCTCGACCGCTAGCGAAAAACGCTGACAGATCTGGCTGAAGAATTTCCGACGCGGCAGATTGCCACGCTTACCCGGCGCGGGATAACAGTCATGCCAGTAGTGAGCGACAAAATCACTCATCACGCCAAATGAGGTGATCAATCGCTGGGGAGTCAATTGATGATGTAAGCATTGCAAAAGGTAAACCAGTAGCTTGATGTCTTTGCTTTTTTCATTCAAAAGCGTCACGGTACTGTGCTCAACTTCTTGCCACTGAACACTGGCATGAGATAGCGAGCCAACCTTCATCATCTGGTCTTCAACAAAGTCGAACAAAGGTTCATCAAGCAGGCGCTCACCAACAGGAGACTCTGCACTGATCGGCCGAATCACACTGGCTCGGTATTGATTAATATCCATCGTTACCACCCACACCTTTGTCTTAATGGTTGAAGCGCCTGCGCAAGTCCCACCGCATTAAATTGCAATCCATCAATGTGTGGTGAGTTAGAACGCAACACCAGTCGAGACTGTTTGCTCATCGCCTTCATCATGGCAATGGCCGGTAATCCACGTGCAGAGGAAAACAAAACACCAGTATCGTCGCTGCGCCAATACTGCTCTGGCCCATAGGCAACGGAGACTCGAATACGGGCGTCGGCTAGCTCACTCGGCAGCGCCAGTTCAATGCGACTGATTTTGTTGACGCAGCTCATCATCAGTACTGGAGACAACTTGTCCGAATCAAGTGGCTGAGACAAGGTCAACCATGCATCTCCATCATCACCTTGCTGCACCACATTGATCGGCTGAGATGCCTGTGCACTCTCAAACGCACTATGCCAAGCTTGAGGTTTATCCTCTTTTGCTTGCACACGCTGATGTAGATTGGGGGTTTGCATTACACGATCAAAGCAGTTTAGTCGCTCAAGCCGCTCTGTAATTGCGGTGCATTGCTTCGCTTGCTTGAGACGTTGCTCTGCCGACTCCGAGGCAAACGATGGAGAACAAAACAACAGCACCACGATGGCTGAAATCGCTTTACAAGTTGCCGTGCTCATAGTGCTTTAATCTCCAGCTTCTGGCATTTGTAAGCCAACGTGCGTTTGGGAATTCCAAGACTTTTGGCCGCCTTGCCACGATCACCAGAAAACTGATTCAGGCGTTCACGAATAATTTGCTCTTCATAGTCGTTCATCGCTTGCTTGAGATCGTTGATCGCCGAGAAATCATTGCTTGACGACACATACGGGTTGTCATTAATGAAATTGGGTTGCACAGCTTGAGCACTAGCAGGCTCAGTATGTTGAAGCTCAAAGTTCAAACAGGCAATGCGATTTGCAAAGCTCCCCTCGCCCACCTCTAGCTCATCACGACACTGGGCACAGCCGAACTCAACTAAGTGTTTCAGCTCACGGACATTGCCTGGAAAGCTGTATTGCTTCAAGCAATCGAGCGCACGATAGTGCAAACCACGAATGTGAGTGCCGTGTTGTTGATTGAACTCATTCACGAAGTGTTGGCTAAGCTGATCCAGATCTTCAAGTCGCTCTGACAATCGCGGCAAAGTGAGCGGGTACTGGAACAAACGGTAGTAAAGGTCTTGTCGAAACAGTTTATTGCGCACTTGAGCCAGCAAGTTGACGTGGGTTGCCGAGACTAGGCGAAAGTCAGAACTTAGCTCTTCCTTACCACCGATAGGTCTAAACTGCTTGGTTTCAAGGACACGCAGCAGTTTGGCTTGCAAAGAGAGAGGCATATCTCCGATTTCATCGAGAAACAGGGTGCCGCCATCGGCTTGGGCAATCAGACCTTTACGATCTGACTCCGCACCAGAAAACGCGCCTTTACAATAGCCAAATAGCTCACTCTCTAACAAATTTTCCGGAATTGCCGCACAGTTGATCGCAACCAAAGGTTGAGCATTGCGGTTAGAGAGCTGGTGAATTGCCTGCGCTACCAACTCTTTACCGGTGCCCGTATCCCCTTGAATCATCACCGACAATTGAGACGACGCCGCACTGACTATTTGCTGTCTCAAACGTTGCATAGCCGCACTTTTACCAATCAGCGACTGTGACAGTTTATCGGCCATATCACGCTGCTGACTATCGCGCTGCATGTCGCTCAGCGACTCAGAAAGCACCTTAATATCGCGCTGCTCACGTTCCATTTCGTCTAACAGCTGCCACTGCTTGGTGAACACATCCACAAACTGTAAACACGCCTGACTAGCAAACACTTTTTCAATGCCGCGCTGGTCCCCTTGCATAAACAACAGCAGTTGCACTTGCTTCGAGTTCATGGGCAAAGGTCGAATACATACGCTCTCGAACATACCCACTCCTGCAACTAAATCAGCGAAAGCGCGATCAGATTGCCAGAACAGCAGTTCATCCGCTGAGAGGGTCATTGGCGTTGCACTTTGCAGCACGTGCGCAAAAGGGGTATTGAGATCATCAACGCCCCAGTTCACGCCAGAGTGGGCGTTATGAGGGGCAAGTCGTCGCCCCTCAGAACTTGGCGTGAGTACCATGCAGTTAGACAGGCTCAGCTCTGCGACGAGCATTTCCACGAACCGTGTCATCAACTCACTCTTGGTCTTGATACCAATTAACTCTGTCACTCGCTCTAACCAATTCGCCATCACTACTCAACCTCACCGATAAACTCACCCTCTTGCGCCGCAAGATAGATACGGGTTACTGGTTGTTGCTGTGAGAGCTTATTCAGTAGCGCTAAAGAGACGGGCGGCAGCAACTGACCTTCGATGATCGCCTCGAGCATCCGAGCACCATTTTCAGAACGTGTCGCTCTGGCCAGTATTTCGTCGATCAGCGAGTCTTGGATCTCTACCTTGGCTGAGTAACGCTCACTGAACAAGGTTTCTAGGCGCTCAAGCTTAAATCGGACGATAGACTCCAACACATCTGGACTTAGCGGCATGTAGGGAACCACTTCCATTCTTGCCAACAGCGCTGGCTTAAAGAAAGCGGCCAGCTCTGGGTAGAGCGCATCATCTAACTTGTCGAGCTGCTCGGCATGGTCAACAATCGTTTGGAAACCTAAGTTCGAGGTGAGGAAAAACACGATGTTTTGGCAGTCGATCACTCGCCCTTCACCGTCGGCCAATTCGCCCTTATCAAACGCTTGATAGAACAGGTTAAGAACCTCTGGATGGGCTTTCTCAACCTCATCGAGCAGTACCACCGAATACGGCATTTTGCGAATCGCTTCGGTGAGCACACCGCCCTCACCATAACCCACATAGCCAGGAGGCGAGCCAATGAGACGTGATACGGTATGCTTCTCTTGATACTCCGACATATTAATCGTGGTTAAGAACTGCTTACCGCCATACAGGTGCTCAGCCAACTGCACTACCGTCTCTGTTTTACCCACACCACTAGGACCAACAAGCAAGAAGGCACCTTTAGGACGACCGGGACGACGCAAATCGGCACGCGCAGTCAGCAAGTGTTGATGGACACGCTCAATCGCGACATCCTGACCTTTAATCGACTGACCAAGAATCTCTGCCAGATGGGTAATCTTATGTAGCTCGTCGCTTTTCATTTGGTCAACGGGAACACCCGTCCAATCAGCGATCACTTCTGCCACTTGTTGCGCGTCCACTTGAGGATGAATCAAGCGCTCGTTGTGAGGAATTTGATCCAATTGCTGGTACTTTTCGCTAATGGTCGCCAACGCCCGATCACGCTGCTCTAGCTCAAGTGGTACTTCAGCATCTGCACTCACAGACGCTCTAAGCTCAATGATCTCTTCCACCAGCTGCTTTTGCTGTTGCCACTGCTCGGTTAACTTGTCACGTTCACACTCGTCCGCCGCTTCCTCGATTTTTAGCTCCTCTAGACGTTGGTGATCAACCTCTTTACCCAGCAGTTGTGCGCGTTCAAGCATATCAATCTCGAGTTGACGCTGATGACAAGCCGTTTCGATGAAGGCTAAACGCTTAGGCGGCGCGGTTAGGTTGATAGCGATGCGCGCACACGCAGTGTCGAGAACGTCAATCGCTTTATCCGGTAACTGACGCCCGGAAATGTAACGCACTGAAAGCTCCGCGGCCGCTTTGAGTGCATCGTCAGTAATCAAGACATTGTGCGTTTTCTCATAGACGGAGTTGAGGCCACGTAGGATATCCACCGCTTGATCGACACTCGGCTCTTCCAGTTTCACCAGTTGAAAACGACGCGTTAAAGCCGGGTCTTTTTCAAAATACTTTTTGTATTCTTTCCACGTTGTAGCAGCAATGGTACTCAGTTCGCCGCGTGCAAGCGCAGGTTTGAGCAGGTTTGCAGCATCACCACCGCCCTCTTGGTTACCCGCCCCTATCAAGGTGTGCGCCTCATCGATAAACAGGATGATTGGTTTTGGCGAATGTTTGATTGCATCAATCACGCCCTTGAGGCGCTTTTCAAACTCACCTTTGACAGACGCTCCCGCCTGTAACAAGCCAAGGTCCAGTGAGTAAAGTTCAACACCTTGCAGTTTCAGTGGCACAGTGCCTGCGACGACTCTTAACGCCAACCCTTCAGTCATGGCACTTTTGCCGACACCGGCGTCTCCGACCACAATGGGGTTGTTTTTGCGACGGCGGCACAAAATATCAATCATTAGATTGATTTCATTCTCTCGGCACAGCACAGGATCAAGTTCATTTTGACGCGCTTGCTCTGTTACATTGGTGCAGTACTTAGACAACACTGAGCCACTCTCTGCGCCGATAGTGCCGTTGCTGGCTTTTTCGGCTGGCTCAACCTGTGTTTCGGCAGAGTCGGCCAATACAGTGTCAAAATGCTTTTTCAAGCTTTCACGATTGATCGAATCAAGCAGTCGCACCAATTTTTGGTCCATGTAGCGATCTGCTCGAGTTAGTGCTGCCAGTAAGATGGCCCCTGAACGCAGCTCTGACTGATTCAGTTCAGTGGTTGACAGCAACCAAGCCTCTTGCATCAGCTCGACCAGCAGTGGCGAGAATGCAGGATAACTATCAAGCGCTTGTTCACGAGTAAAGCTGGTCGCAATCGCCTGTTTGATTTCATCGAGCGA
>JBCAXU010000063.1:0-21978 GCA_038533895.1 Pseudomonadota bacterium
GGTCAGGATCGTAAGCCGAACACTGAAGGTAACCCCACCAAAGACTATGCAGACAATTATCAAGGCCATAAAAACTCAATTCCTAATTTCTATGAGGTAACCGCAGGTGACTTAACGGAGTTAACTGAAGAGCAAACGTTACCGACGCGTCACCGAAAAGGGAAAGCTGACGCGTTAAAGCTCGTTGCAGATAAGAGCTATGTACTGAAAGTAAGAGGTTTCAACTTTATTACGCTGCGCGTGGGGATGTTTTTTGATGGAACAGGAAACAATACCTACAGTGCTCAGTGGGGCAAACAGCAGCTAGATAAGTACTATACCAAGTGGCGAAACAAACACATTGCACACAAGGACAAACCTGTTACTGAGTGGCCTGATGAACTATTTGAATATCCGGATGACGAGAAGTTTCATTTCTTCTGGGAAGAGGACTACGCGGTTGATGGCAGTGCTTCTAATGAACTGACAAATATCCAGAAACTGCATGATTTGTACCCAGATGATGTCTTTGATCCTAGCACTAATACTTTTGTGCACCCGGAATATATCACTGGTATAGGTACTGGAAATGAAAAAGACAGCTCTAAACCTGCGGATGAGTCTCTGGTACCTGGTCAAGCATTTGGTACAGGCGACTACGGGGTAATTGCTAAGGTTGAAACCGGAATAGCCCACCTTAACTCGAACTTAGGTAAGTTGTCGGGTTCGCCAGAGTGGATTGCATACAAGATAGATGGTATTGCTAAGATTGCTATAGATACTTTTGGTTTCAGTAGAGGTGCAGCAGCAGCAAGGCATTTTACAAATATTGTAGCAGACGGTGAACAAGGCCTTTTTGCCTCAAAAATAAAGGAAGCATGCAAAGCGAATTCAATTGGTTTAAGTCCTGGCTTTGATTGGGGTAACAATGAGTCTTGTAGGATCACATTCGTTGGTCTTTTTGATACAGTTGCCGCCATATTTGATCCATGGAATGGAGATTTTACCACACACAATGATGACAACGGCGACGTAAGACTTTGGTTAGATCCAAAGCGTATTGATAAGGTAGTGCACCTTACTGCCCATAAGAAGACGGAATACCGCTATAACTTCTGTTTAAACAAAATCAACCCACATAGTAATTTTGATGAATTTGTGGTTACCGGAGCTCACTCTGATCTCGGTGGTGGCTATCAGTCCGCTCTCTCTTATGACACACTCGGTGGACAAAACCAAAGTCGCTATCAACTGCCACTGCTTGAGAAAAAGCCGATTAAAAGGCTGCGCCGAAGTGTCAGTCGTTGGAACTATGATAAAGTCAAAGCGTTGCTGGATAAAAGGTTCGAACAAATCCTCAAGAATGAAATGTCTTTGGGGTGGAACAAGCAACACTATGTTGTCGAATATAAAACCGTTACCCGTGGAAACAGTGATCAAACCTACTTAGAAGGTACGCTATATAAGAAGCGAGTAGTCGAAGGGGACCTTTCGCGCTTGTACTTGAGAGTGATGTTTGGCCTAGCCGAAAACTTTGGGGTTCCTTTTAATGACAGGAGTGGTGCGGTTTGGAAGGGTGAAGGGGATAGCTACTACTCGGTGCCATCGGTTATCGGAGACTATCAGTTTGGTGAGTTATGTGACAAAGCACTGCAGGCCGCTAAAAACGGAGAGTTACTGGATGTGCTAAATGTCGAAAATGTAGAAGATATTCCGGACAGCCCTATTATGTCTGCTTTGATGCATGCAAACTTAGTTCATCACTCATCGGATAACTCACTAGCCAACAAACCACACAAATCAGGAGAAATCTTTGTCAGGGAAATATTTGAATGCAAGAAGGAAAACTAAAATGGTTCGATTGATATCAGCTTTGTTATTTATTATGTCTACCGCTTCTTGCGCATTTGTTAAAACGCCGAGTGTCCCCGATGATATGCCTCAATGGCGCATCGGTTATGCGATGTCATCATTGTATCCCGCGAAAATAACCAAAGCCTACGGTGTTAATGAAGAGCAAGATTGGACCTCATTTGTACATAATGATATGCACTTTATGAGCAGGACTGATCTAGCCAGTCTTCAAAAAAATATACCAGAATACAATGGCTTTGGGTTAGTACTTGGTTCTCCGGTAACGGAGAAGAGGCAAGTAGCAGGCTCTCGTTCTTTGCCCGACACTGTTTATATCTACTGGGCTTCAATCGCAAATCAACGCTTTTTTACCACCAAGTGGCAACTTCCGCCGGATGTGAAAAAGGTGATGAGTACTAAAGAGCGTTACACTAGATGGGACGGTGTGGTAAGTGACTGTTACCGTACCGACATGATCTTTGGCTTCTTACCCAACGGAAACACCAAAATATGGCTATATGGTTGTGGTGAATATAAGTACATCACTGAAATAACGGCCGATGCAGAGCTAGAGGCTGATACCTTTGGCAATAATGCGGAGATTTATAAAGCAAACTATAGCGATAGAATTGCCGAAAGAGCTAAACAGGCTGGTGTGTCGATAGACCCAATTCCGTGGGACGAGGTCAATAAGGTCTATTCAGATATAGACTAGAACAAAGATTTAGAGCCCCGCATATTGCGGGGCTCATTGCCTTTGCATGGAATGAATAGGCGCAGGTCGAGGTTATGAGGAAAGCTTAAGGGTTAGAATCGCCTTTAACCCTCCGAGTTTACTTGGCTCTAATGCAAGCTTGCCTCGGTAACTATGCGCCATTTCACTGACAATATTCAGCCCCAGTCCAGACCCTGGTTTGGTTTCATCTAGCCTAACACCACGTTCGATAACGTGGGAGACGCTTTGTTGAGGGATGCCTGGGCCATCATCCTCAATGATGATTTCTATTCCGCCGTCATCGATAGGGATAGAGTGCACACGGATAATGGTAGACGACCATTTGTAGGCATTTTCTAGCAAGTTACCGACCATCTCATCAAAATCAGTTTGATCGACGGCGACTTCAATTTCTGAGTCGAGTTCGTTGACTAAGGCAATCTGACGCGGCGCGTATACTTTATCGAATGCCATAGAAATTGCGTCAACTCGCTGCGCCACATTGCATCGGACCGAAAGAATGTGTTCTGAGCCTGCAATCCGAGCTCGCCCTAAATGATAGTCAATTTGGGTCTGAATTTGTTCGATAGACGGCAGAAGTTGTTGCTGAGTTTTGTTATCTAGGGTATTGATTTCGTTGTTCAAAACAGAAAGCGGTGTTTTAAGTGCATGGGATAAGTTCCCCGCGTGGTGGCGCGCACGCTGTAGTAGCTCTTGGTAGTGAAATACCAACGCATTGAGGTCGGACACTACAGGCGCGACTTCTTTGGGATACTCCTGGTCAAGGCGTGTCTTTTCCCCAGCACGCAGTTGAGCTAGCTCTTTGTGCATTTTGCTCAAAGGAATCAAAGACCATTGCACTTGCAGTATGATGACAGCCAATACACCAAAGTAGAGTAGGGCGAGAATCACCCACAACTGGCCCATGATATTATGCACCGTCTCTTTGATAGGTTGATCATCAATACCAATGAGCACCTTTATAGGGCCGTTGTAGTCAGGGTAATAGAGATTGGTTTGGACATAAATTAGCCGCTCTTCGCGAGCGCCCACTAAGTGTTTGCCATCTTGCTCAAAGTGGAGGTTTTTATCCCATAACGAGCGCGATCGAAGTAAATCTGATTCGGTTTGTGCTGACCAATATAAACCACTGTATGGGCGACTAAAGCGTGGGTCGGAGAGGGGGCTCGTTAGCGTGATATTACCCGTGTCATCGGCTTCGATTGAAGCGGATATTTCATCGATATATAGATTAAGCTGTTTCTTAGTCTCATCGACCATATACTTTTGCACTTGGCTTGGAACGCTAACCCCGACAGCAAAGATCATCGCGGTGAGCCAAACGATGGCCGCCAGCACTAAGCGGCTTTTAATGCTCAGGCGTTTAAGCTTAGGACGTGGCTTATTTGGCATTCAATTGATACCCCAAACCGCGTACCGTTTTGATCACCTTAGGCGCAATCTTTTTGCGGATTCGACCGATGAACACTTCAATCGTATTAGAATCGCGATCAAAATCTTGTTTATAAATATGCTCAACCAGTTCGGTTCGAGAGATCACTTTCTCAGGGTTATGCATAAAGTAGGCAACAACTTTATACTCTAGCGCCGTTAGGCTTACGGCTTGACCTTGCCACATCACCTTTGATGTCCGTGTGTCTAGGCTTAAGTTGCCAACCTTAAGCACAGGCGAGGCATTACCTGAAGCGCGGCGAAGCTGAGCGCGAATTCGCGCGCTTAGTTCGACCATTTCGAAAGGCTTAGTTAGGTAGTCGTCGGCGCCGGCGTTGAGCCCCTCTACGCGTTGGGTTAGGGTATCGCGTGCACTGAGGATAATCACGGGTGTGTTGATGTTTTCATCTCGGATGCCTTTTAGCACTGTCAAACCATCTAATTTCGGCAGGCCTAAATCAAGCACTATGGCGTCCCACTGTTCTGAGGTCGCGCGGTAAAGCGCATCAATACCATCTTGGGAGAGTTCAGGCACCCAGCCGGTTTGTTCAAGCGACGCAACGATCTGTTCGCCTAAACGAGGTTCATCTTCAACAACGAGAATTTTCATAAGCCTTAGTCTTCTGTATTTTTTAGTGCTTGTCTGATATTTCTGCCTTTGATTTGCAGCATTTCTAGAGTTTGAGCGTTGTACTCAACTTTAATGATATTGTTCTCGTAGTTAAGCTTGATTTCATACACCCATTCATCATCGTCTTCTTCGAGCTCGACTTGTATGATTCGGCCATGCAGATCACGCTCGACAACGGCATACATTTCAGAAAAAGGTCTGACGTCACCTCTTTTAACCGCTTCATACACTTCATCTTGGTCTTCATCAAACTCAATTCGAGTTCCGGGCTTGTGGACATCTTGAACTAGGGCGTGACCATCATACTCACTGTGTTTTTTAGCAAGCGTAGGCCAAGCCAGCACAGAACACATCATTAAGAGAGTGCAATGAACAATCGGACGCAGAGACATAATATTACCCTTTTGCCATATCTGAGTTTGAGTATATGGGCTCAAATATGAACACTAAGTGAATTGACGACAGTTACCCCTTAAGTTCGTCGGCGAAGATTTTGTCGCGCATTTTCCAAAACCGGCCAGACTTTCTGGCGATAACAAATTGAGGGGGACGAAATCGATGTTGATTGTTCACCACTTTGCTCGGCGAAGCGTCATTAAATGGGCGATGTTTGTCAGCTAAGTGAGGGCGAACAAACTGATCTTTAAAGCGTTGCTTCTGATTTTTAGTATTGAGGGACCAAAACTCGCTGACTTGAGCTTGGTTTTCACCGATATAAGAAACTTTGAGACTGCTTTTGCCTTTGTCGTCTTTATGGACCGAGAGGTCCATCTCGATACACTCGAAAACCAACGCATCTTTTAGGTTTAACGCCTCCTTAAGCTTTTTGTCAGGATCCACTAATGTAGCGTCGCATTCATGGCATATTCTCGCTGCAATGTCATTGTCTGCACCGCATTCCGAGCAATACTTGGCGCGGAAACGATAGTCACAGTGTTCTCGCTCGCCCGTTTCCTGGTCTTCGAAAAAGCCCTGGCACTTTCGCCCGTAATGCTCAACCAGAAAGCCGTTAGCGTCCAGTTTACCCCAAAAGTTGTTGTTGAATCCGCAAGCAGGGCAAGGGATGGTAATGATCTCACTGTCTGAATCCGGCTTGGGCTCACCGACCTCGGGTTGATAAAGATCGTAGCTGTTGCCGGCATAATCGAGCACCAAACACTCTTGTTTTCCGGGAGATAAACGTAGACCACGACCAATGATCTGCTGGTAGAGGCTAATCGACTCAGTTGGGCGTAAGATGGCTATTAAGTCTACATGAGGGGCATCAAACCCTGTGGTCAATACCGACACATTAACCAAATACTTTATCTTCTTGTGTTTGAAGTCTTCGATGATGCGATCGCGCTCTGGCGTCGGTGTGTCGCCAATCACGATAGCGGCCTCACCTTGTGGAAGCAAACCGTGGATTTCTTGCGCATGCCTGACTGTTGCAGCAAACACCATAATGCCTTGTCTATCCTTACTAAACTCTATAATTTGTTCAACGATTTGCGGCGTGGCGCGCTTGGCTTTGTCGATCACCATGTCCAGTTCCGCCTCTTTATATCGGCCAGTGTTGGCAGGCTTCAACTGCGAGAAATCATAACTGAGTACGGGGGCATCCATCATTCGTGCTGGAGTGAGAAACGCTTCATCAAGTAAGTAACGAATGGGCAGTTCAAAAATACAGTCACGGAAAAAACGGGGTTCCTCGCTGCGCACCAAACCACGGGTGTGATACTGATATATCCATCCCATCCCCAGTCGATAAGGGGTGGCGGTTAAGCCGAGAACTTTGATGCCCGGATTTTGTTCGGTGAGGTGTCGAATAACTTTTTGGTAGCTGGTGTCTTTGTTATCGGGGACGCGGTGACACTCATCAATCACCAATAATGAGAACTGATTCTTGAATTGGTCGAGATTGCGCACGACCGATTGGACCGACGCAAAGACCACTTGTTGGTCGGTTTCTTTTCTGCCTAAGCCTGCGGAGAAAATCGCGCCTTTCAAACCATAGCCTTCGTATTTGGCATGGTTTTGCTCAACCAGCTCTTTAACATGTGCTAGCACAAGGACGCGACCTTTGGCTAGCCGCGCAAGCTCGGCTATCACCAGACTCTTTCCCGCGCCTGTAGGCAGTACGATCACTGCAGGCGAGGTATGCTGGCGAAAATAGTGGATCACGGCTTTGACCGAATCGGCTTGATAGGGGCGAAGTGTATACATAAATTCTGTGAAATAGCTCAACTATTTGGTTCAGTCACACTATAATACCCCAGCAAACAAAGATGAGGTATTCATGCGTTTAGATAAATATCTGTGTGACGCACTTGGTGCGACGCGCAAAGAAGCAACAAAAATCATTAAAAGTGGTGATGTGACGGTGAATGATGTCGTGCAAAAAAGCGGCTCGTTTAAAGTAACAGATGATTGCAGTGTGGAATGGCAAGGTCGAGAGATCATCAAGCCAGGCCCTCGATACATTATGCTGTTCAAACCGGATGGCTTTGTTTGCTCGCATGAAGATGGTTTCAATCAAACAGCATTTATGTTGCTTGATGAAGTAAAAATGGAAGACCTCCATTTCGCAGGCCGACTCGATGTCGATACCACTGGACTAGTGTTAATTACCGATGATGGTCAATGGTCACATCGAATCACATCTCCTAAACATAAATGTGAAAAGACGTATCGCGTTTGGTTGGTCGATCCTATCAAAGATGAATATATAGAGCAGTTTGAGCAAGGTATTCAACTACGTAACGAAAAAGAGCTGACCTTACCTGCGAAGTTGGAAATCGTGGACCGAGATGAAAATGAAGTCTTGTTGACCATAACTGAAGGCAAATATCATCAAGTCAAACGTATGTTTGCCGCGCTCGGTAATAAAGTGGAGCATCTCCATCGTGAACGTATTGGTGCAATTGAACTGTGTGATTCACTAGAGCCTGGCGAGTACCGCTACTTAACTCAGCAAGAAATCGACTCAGTTTGGAAATAATTGACTCACCTGGAAATAGTTTATTTCCAAATGGGAACTAGTCTTTTACTCATAAATGGTTGAGGATAGATCGGTTAACACATGAGCCTTGATTCTTATCGATCTTTTCATGAAGAAAAGGTCCGGAGGCTTGATATTTTCTGTTTGGTTGCAGCACGGACGCTGCATCTGATCCGCAACCGAGTAGGAGCTTTATGTCCGAGCAAACGCAGCCGAACACACCGCAAATCAGTTTATTACTCTTCATCGTTCTTGGTGCTATTGGCGCACTCACACCGCTTGCGATTGACATGTATTTGCCGGCAATGCCAACCATTGCCCGTGACTTAGGTGTTACCCAGGGCGCAGTGCAAATTACACTCACTGCCTACACGGCTGGATTTGCTGTTGGTCAGCTCATTCACGGCCCATTGGCAGACAGCTATGGTCGCCGCCCGGTATTAATACTCGGTATACTCGCCTTTGCGTTTGCCTCAATGGTCAGTGCCACAACACACGGTATTGAAGCGTTGACTTGGGTTCGCACCGCACAAGGCTTTGCTGGTGCAGCGGCGGCTGTGGTGATTCAAGCTGTGGTTCGAGACATGTTTGATCGTGAAGATTTTGCACGAGCAATGTCGTTCGTGACTCTGGTCATTACCATCGCTCCTTTGGTCGCCCCGATGATTGGTGGCTATGTGGCGGTTTGGTTTGGCTGGCGAGCCATCTTTTGGATTCTCGCAGGCTTTTCGCTGGTGGTGATTGCACTTGTGTTATGGAAAATACCAGAGACGCTAACCGCTGAGAACAAGCAGCCCTTGCGGCTTAGAAATACATTAAGAAACTATCTACGTTTGTTTCAGAATCCACAGGCGCTAGGGTTAATTTTCTCTGGGGCATTTTCTTTTGCGGGCATGTTTGCGTTTTTAACTGCAGGCTCGTTTGTTTACATCGACATTTACGGTGTTCGCCCCGACCAGTTTGGCTATTTATTTGGAATGAACATCGTCGCCATGATCATCATGACCAGCGTCAATGGGCGCTTGGTGAAAAAGGTCGGCTCACACGCTATGCTTCGTTTTGGCTTAGGCGTCCAACTGTTGGCAGGGCTTGGGTTATTTGCCACTTGGGTGTGGGATCTTGGTTTGTGGAGTACCGTGATATTTGTCGTGATGTTTATCGGTACACTCTCCACCATAGGCAGTAACACTATGGGGCTGTTACTCAGCGGGTATCCGACTATGGCTGGTACGGCATCATCGCTTGCGGGCACATTGAGATTTGGTACAGGTTCCATTGTTGGCGCTGTCGTGGCTTGGTTGCCTGGTGGTGTCACTTGGCCGATGATATTAGTTATGAGCGCGTGCTCGGTTGTGTCGGCCGCGTGTTATTGGATGTTTGGAAGAAAGGCGTAATGTCGCAATATACGGTAGAAATTCAAAAATTGGTGAATCAAGCTCTCGCCGAGATGGCGAAAGAGCATGAGTCGGGTCGACTTAGCAACGGCTCGGTAGCAAATAACCTTTACCTCGTTCGCTGGGTGACTAAAGCGATAAAGTCGCAGCAGTTCTCACGTCTGGTTGCTGATGACTTGACACGTTGGCAAAAAATGGGGCGCTCAAAAGGTGATAAAGCAGGGCTGATGCTAACGTTTGAGCGCATTTCCAAGTACTACCAACAATGTTTTCCTCAAGGCGAGCCGGAGCGTGTGATCAGAGATAAAGAGATTGATGCGTTTCTCGATATGATGGAGCAAAATGGCTGGGAAGTATCGACGTCGGAACCACTTGTTGGGTGTGGAAAAGTGCAGATCTTTACCGAAGGTCCAAACTCACTTGCCTTGTGTTCTGAACAGTGTGATAGCTGCTTTGACGGAGCAGAAATGGTTGAGCCAATGAGTTGGTTTGTTCGTGGTCATCATGCGGATTTTGTTGAAAAGGCGTCAGCGGCTGGCTTTATGGTGCATAAAGTGACCGACTACAAATCTAACGTTAAATATCATGGTGAGTATCTGATTTTTCCAGCCAACAGAGGCAATCAGTTGGCCGAGATCCCACTCAGCTTCACAGTATAATACGCACATAAAGAGCTCCTATTACTGGAGCTCTTTTGCTTTTCGCACTATTGCCCTGACCATGCCTTTGAATACAAACAAATGAGCCGGCATCATGGCAAACCAATACAGTAGCCCTTTGAATCCCTGAGGATGCCACCATGCGGTGACGGTAAGTGTTCGTTGCGATCCCAAGTCGTCAATTGAAAATTCAAGCCGTCCTAAGCCGGGCCCTTTCATGCCAAATAATAGCGAAATGAAGGCATTTTTCTCACAGCGAATCACTTTCCAAGAGTCAATAAAGTCACCCACTTGTAGCTCTGGCCCGGGAGGTGAGCGCCGCACCGGTTTTCCGCCTCCGACAAAAAAATCTAGCCATTCACGTATCCGCCATAATATTGTGGCGAAAAAGTATCCCTCTTTGCGACTGCCAATTTTGCTAATCACTTTCCATAACTGCTCAGCGCTTAAGTCAGTATTGATTGTTGCGCCTGTCTGTTTGGGGTAGTAACCAAAACCGGGCTGCCAGCGTGAGAAGGCGGCTGGATCGAACCCCCAAACGTTACTGCGAACAAAAGTCCCCTCATGCTTGATGCTGTGATTCACCATCTCCTCGAAGCCAATTAGGGGCTGCGGAAACTTTTGATGGATTTGATAGCAATCAGCGACGAAATCATGTTCGAGCCCTGACAAAAGTGCAGCGCCTATACTGGAGGGAACAGAGGTGACCACGCCAAGCCAACGTGACGCCATTTTCGGTGTGAGTAGCGCTGTGGACCAGATTTTGATCGGTTTATTGATCGCCTGGGCAATGACTTGAAACTGCTCGCGATAGCTCAGGGTATCAGGGCCGCCAACTTCGTACAGTTGATGAGTGGTCGGCGATTCAGCCGCTAGTGCTAATAAGTAGTGATTGAGGTTTTGCAATGCTATTGGGTTGGCTTTGGAATCGACCCATTTGGGGGTTACCAGCAATGGCATGTTATAGACAAAGTCACGCATTATCTCAAACGCCGCTGAGCCAGGTCCGATAATTACGCCTGCTCTGAGTTCGGTAATGGGGACGCCAGATTGACGAATAATATCCCCAGTCATTCTTCTTGCTTTGAGGTGGTTGGAATCGCCGGTTTGCGGCTGAATTGCACTTAAGTAAATGACGTGCTTTACCGAGCTTTGTTGTAAGGCTTGCTTAAAGTTGTCGGCAAGAGCAATCTCATAGTTGACGAAGTCGTGTCCGTGAGCCATACCGTGAACTAGGAAATAGACTAGGTCAAACTCGTTAATGAGCGCCAACGTTGCGTTTAGATCAGCAAGGTCTAGATAGGTAATCTCCAGGTTGGCATGTGGTGTGATACGGGCTCGCAGGTAGTCAATCTGCCGCGCTGCGGCAGTGACGCTGTAACCTTGGTCGCACAATTGCGTGAGAAGCTGCGAACCGACGTAACCAGAAGCGCCTAATACCAGCACTTTCTTCATAGCGAACCTCGCTTAATTTGATGGTTTCATATCAGCAGTGATCATATAATAGGCAACTGTTTTTTTCTCGTTTTTCATGCTGTTGCATTCTAAGGTTCGGGTTTCACCATGCTGTCACTAGTTCTTCACCATACACGCGGCGACTTTATTCGGCGTTTGATGGCTATTGCAATGCCAATCACGTTGCAAAGTATTATGTTTTCGAGTCGTAGCTTGGTCGACGTATTGATGTTGGGGCAACTGGGTGAAGCGGAAATTGCAGCGGTAGGCGTGGCGGCTAGAGCCACCTTTGTGACCACAATTATGCTCGTTGGTGTCACAACAGGTGGAGCGATGCTAACCGCACAATACTGGGGGGCGGGTGACAGACAGGGTGTGCGTCAGAGTACCGCGCTGACTTGGTTGGTTTGCACCGTATTTGCGGCGTTGACAGCGATCCTATTTATTCTGTTTCCTAGCCAGATAATGGGCTTAGCCACTAATGATCCCGAGGTCAACCGTCTCGGTAGTGACTATTTGGTGATTACCTCGGTCACCATGTTTGCGGTTGCTTGTGTGGCGAGTATGTCGGTTGGCCTTAGAGCGATACACCGTCCTGGGATCAGCACGTTTTTCAGCGGCATTGGAATCGGTTCAAATATCATTCTCAACTGGGTGTTGATTTTTGGTAAGTTCGGCCTTCCTGCGATGGGCATAAAAGGCGCAGCCGTTGCGACTGTGTTGAGTGGAGCCATTGAAGTTGTCACGCTGTTTGGCTACTTGTACGCGAAAAAGCACTTGCTCGCCTTTGGCATTAGCGATATTCGTCAAGTGGTCGAAGTTGAACGGGTGGTGAAGTTTTTACGACTGTCCTTACCAACGACTTTTAACTTTCTCGCTTGGGCTGGGGGGTTGTTTGCTTATCATGCGATCATGGGGCAATCGGGAGTTCAGGGCTTGGCGGCTTTGTCGGTGATGACCCCCGTTGAGTCGATATCGCTGGCGCTTTTGATTGGTATGTCTAATGCTGCTGCAGTATTAATCGGTAATCAGATCGGCGCGAAAAACTATCAAGCGGTTTACTATCAAGCGATCGGCGTCACCTTGCTTAGTTTATCAGTCGGGATTGTTGTCGCAGGGGCTCTGTATTTTGTGCAAGGGCTGGTTTTAGATGCATTTAGCGCGCTAACCGCAGAAACCCGTCATTTAGCCGAAAAGTTTATGTTTGTGCTGTGTCTGAGTATCGTAATACGCTCAGTTCCCATGATGACAATCGTTGGCGTATTACGTGCAGGAGGCGACGTAAAGTTTTGCCTCTACCAAGACATTGTCGCTCAGTGGCTGATTGGTATTCCGCTTGCTGCCTTTGCAGCGATCGGCCTTGGCTGGTCTCCAGAGTGGATATATCTGCTGTTTTTGACTGAAGAGTTGATTAAGTGGTTTGGTTCACTCTATCGCACGCATTCAAAAAAATGGATTCGAAATTTGATCGAAAATTAGACGTTGAGCGTCATTTTATAGCGCTTTAGTGCATATGTTGTGATCCAGTATCCAAAATGCTTTCTTGAGAGTGAGATTTAGTGTAGATTCACACACCTAAATTTACGTTTTTGAGAGTTTCAATGTTACAGCTGACAGACCTATGTAAAGGCTATCTAGACGGGGGAGAGTTTCACCCGGTTTTACAAGGTGCTGAGTTGTCTTTGAAACAAGGCGAGCAAATTGCCTTGATGGGCGAAAGCGGCTCGGGGAAGAGTACCTTACTCAATCTGATTGCTGGATTAGATACGGTCGATTCTGGACAAGTATTGTTCCCTAATTTTTCGATGCATGAAGTGGCAGAGACGAAGCGCACTGCCTTTCGCCGAAATAATATTGGCCTTATTTTCCAGCAGTTTAACTTACTCCCTACACTTAACGTCGCCGATAATATTCGCTTTTGTCGTCAACTGAAAGGTTTGCCTGAAGACCAAGGACTGTGGCGCCAAATCCTCTCTTCGCTGGATCTTATGCCTTTACTTGGGCGCTACCCAGAAGAAGTGTCAGGTGGCCAACAGCAACGAGCAGCAATTGCACGAGCCCTGTATATGGAGCCCAAATTATTGTTGGCTGATGAACCAACAGGTAGTTTGGACGAACGCAATGCGGAAGCGGTAATGCGTTTGCTAACCACTTTGACTAAGCAACTCGATTGCACATTGTTGTTGGTTACCCACAGTGAGCGTGTTGCCCAGCATATGGAGGGAAGAGTAAGGCTTCAAGGAGGGCAATTGCATGTTATGGCCCGTAATTAAGGCATTACTGGGTCACTACCGACGTTATCCTCTGCAAATTGTTCTTGTGTGGCTTGGTCTAACGTTGGGCGGCTCACTGTTAGTGGGCGTTACACTGATTAACGATCATGCTCGAATGAGCTACGAGCATGGCGAAAAACTTTTTGATAATCCTCTGCCTTATCGTATTCGCTCAAAACACGCACCCAACAAAATTCCCCAAGGTTTTTATGTTCAGTTGCGCCGCGATGGCTTTCATCAGTGTGTGCCGTTTGAAAGCATTCGTCTCAACACCGTAGATGGTACCGACATCAATTTAATGGGCATAGACCCAGCGGCGATGATGCGCTTTAAACAGGGCGCGCAGCTTAACCAGTTCTCTTCTCTTGCGCTCATGCGTCCTCCTTATCCATTAATGGTCAGCAGTGAACTCGCTGCCCACATGAACTGGCGAGAAAACGATAGAATCCAACTGCAAGATGGTAGGACGCTCGGCCCAATATTAATTGACGATGACGGCTTGGTTACGGGCACGCGTGTTGTCGCCGATATTGCTTTGCTGCGAATGATGGAGCGTAGCGCGGGGATTTCTATCATCGCCTGTGGCGATATGTCTGCTCAACAATTAGCGGCCTTGCGATCTAAATTGCCCAATGGGATGGAGCTTAGCCAAAGTTCGAGAGTCGAATTTGAATCATTGACACAGGCATTTCACATCAACCTAAGCGCGATGGGAATGCTAGCGTTTGTCGTTGGGCTTTTTATCTTCTATCAAGCGATGTCACTCTCGTTGATCCAGCGCCAGCGCTTGGTCGGGTTATTGCGTCAAACCGGCGTTTCTGGATGGCAACTGACCCAAGCCTTGCTGCTAGAGCTGTTGGTTCTGGTGGCCATCAGTTGGTTGTGCAGCAACTTGTTTGGCATGTTACTGGCGAAGCAGCTCATACCGTCAGTGTCGGCAAGCTTGGCAGATTTATATGACGCCAACGTAGGCTTGTCTGTGAACTGGAGCTGGCACGCGAGTCTGTACAGTTTAGGGATGTCGATACTTGGAGCGTTCACAGCTTGCGCTTGGCCTTTGGTTCGACTTCTTCGCTCTCCGCCCTCACGTTTGACCACTCGTTTATCATTGACCCGATTCACGGGCAAAGAATTTACTTTTCAAGCCTTGCTGAGTGGGGCGTTTTGTGTGGCGGCGATTGCCATCTATCAAGCCCCGAAAAGCCAAGAATCCGGCTTTGCCATCATTGCATTAATGATGCTCAGTGTCGCTCTGTTCACTCCGTACATTGTTTGGCGCGTATTCGAAGGTCTTTCCTACTCGCTGCGTTGGGTTAAAGCACGTTGGTTCTTTGCTGATGCGGCAGCCAGTATGAGTTATCGTGGTGTCGCCACTATGGCGCTAATGCTGGCTATGGCGGCGAACATCGGTATTGAGACCATGGTAGGAAGCTTTCGCGATACCACCGACAAGTGGCTCAATCAACGATTGGCTGCGGATATGTATGTGTATCCGAATAGCAATTCAGCGGCTCGAATTAGCTCATGGCTAGGTGAACAACCTGGCGTGAAAGCGGTTTGGTGGCGCTGGGAAAAAGAGATTCAAACTGATAAAGGTTTGCTCCAAGTTGCCAGCACAGGGCCATCGGAAGGTGAACTCAACGCACTGACAGTCAAACTAGGAATACCCAACTACTGGTATTACTTGCACCAAGCTAAAGCGGTGATGGTGAGTGAGTCGTTGGCGCTTAAGTTCGGCATTCGCCCCGGTGACGTTATCGACTTGGCTGGGGAGCTCGGTGATGGGTGGCTCGTGAGTGGAGTCTATTATGACTACGGCAACCGCTACAACCAAGTACTGCTCTCGCATCGCAACTGGCTATATGCCTTTGCGGGAAGCGGCAACGTTGCATTGGGCGTGGTGTTAGATCCACAGACCAAAGCGGACGTATTGCAGCGCAGACTCGAAAACATGTTCCGCATTGATTCTCAGCGCATATTCGATACCAGTTATTTACACCAACAAGCGATGCGTGTGTTTGACCGAACGTTCTCGATTGCAGACTCGTTGGGGAATATAACCTTAGTCATTGCCGTGTTTGGGATCTTCTTTTCAACCGTTGCGGGTGAGATGTCGAGACAACGTCACATCTCGTTGCTGCGTTGTGTGGGTATGTCGGGGAGAGAGCTTATCGTTATTGGCGGGCTTCAGTTATTTGTGTTTGGCGCGATATCGATATTGATCGCTATGCCTTTAGGGCTCGCATTGGCTAGCCTGGTGGTCGATATTATCATTAAGCACTCGTTCGGTTGGACTATCGAACTGCAGTTTATTCCGTACGAGTACTTCTACACGGTCGCACTGGCGATGTGTTCCTTGATGCTCGCTGGTGCTTTGCCTGTGCTACGCATGGTCAAAAATACGCCAATGAAGTCATTGCGTGACTCGTTATAGCCGGAGGCCAATGTGAGACATCGACATCTCGTTTTTACCATACTCCTTCTCGCCATTGTCGTGCCTTTAGGCGTTTATTTTTCTGCAATATTCACTGACAATGATAGCGAGACACAACCCAATGGCTTGAGCGAAGTAATGCGTTCGCCGACTAACCGGATATTCGAACCCGTTTTACCAGATAATCCTGTTGTTGTGCCACGCGATTTCGCCTTTCACTATGAATATCAACACGGTTGGTGGCACTTTTTTGCCAATGTGGTTGACCAGCAAGGTGAGCGCTATGCGATTCAATGGAGCTACTTTCGCATTGCTCATCATGATATCAATTTGCAAGGCTGGCTGAATCCACAGTTGTATATTGCCAATGTGGTGATTTCAAATGGAGATAAGGTGTGGCGAGAGCAGCGGATAGCCAGAGGTGGCATCGGTCAAGCGGGTATGACAGAAAAACCCTTCAAGCTATGGATAGACAATTGGTCTTGGCGATCTCTAGGCACTACGCCATTTCCGGGCGCACTTAGCGTAGAGACTGAGCAATTACAGCTCGACTTACAAATCATGACGCGCGGGCCTTTAGTGATTCCTGGTGACTATGGTTACGTTAAAAAGCACGATTTGCTGCCGGTCGCTTCTCACGCCATCACCGCTCCATTTTTGGCGGTACGCGGTGATGTAAAGCTTGGAGATAAGACGCCATTTCGTGTCGAAGGCCAAGCATGGTTGAGTAAAGAGTGGGGAAGCGGCTTATTGGCTGAAGGTCAGCAAGGTTGGGATTGGTTGGTGCTGCACTTAGACAATGAAACTACTTTGTCGGTGAATCGCTATCGACAGAATCAGCAGATGCCATACCTGTTTGGAACTCTGGCGACGAGTGATGGAAAGGTTATCCAGCTTGATGACGAACAACTAACTATTGAGCCAATCACAACCCAAGTATTAAAGAATGGTAAAGAGGTTCCGGTCGAGTGGCAGGTAATGATACCAGAACAAGATATTAAGGTTACCGTGCGCGCACTTAATCATGAGTTGTGGCTGCCGTTTGTCATTCCTTACTGGGAAGGCCCAGTCAACGCGTCGGGTAGTCATCAAGCTCGAGGCTTTATGCAGATGACTGGCTACTAGTTCAAATAGCAATCAAGGCCACTTCTCAGCGAATGAGAAGTGGCCTTTTTATTTGTCTATTGCAAATCCCCATCATTGCCTATAATTAATGAAAGAAAATAAGTGGTTTAAAGTTGTTTGTATCGGAATTTCCGAGGTTAATGCTCTAAACAAGCGATTATTCTTGAGTTATCTTACTCTATAAACTCTATGATATTCTTTGCTATTCGCTTATTTACACAATAAATATAAGGGCATTCTCATGACTGACGCTATTCGCGATTTCTTTAAAATGGAGTCTGCAGGAGGCATTCTTCTAGTAATAGCTGCGGCTATTGCTATGACTATCGCAAATACGGATCTCAATGCTGCATACCAAGGATTTTTACATACCTATGTGTTCGGTATGTCGATCTCACACTGGATCAACGATGGCCTGATGGCCGTGTTCTTCCTGAACATCGGTCTGGAAGTGAAACGTGAACTACTTGAGGGCGCACTCAAGTCAAAAGAAACCGCTATTTTCCCAGCAATCGCTGCAGTCGGTGGCATGTTAGCACCAGCACTAGTTTACGTGTTGTTCAACTTTAATGATCCACAAGCACTACAAGGGTGGGCAATTCCAGCTGCCACCGACATCGCGTTTGCGTTAGGGATCATGGCACTACTAGGAAACCGTGTTCCTGTTAGCTTGAAAGTGTTCTTGCTCGCATTAGCGATCATTGATGACTTAGGTGTCGTTGTGATTATCGCTCTGTTCTACACTGGTGATTTGTCTACACTCGCACTGGCGGTTGGATTTGCAATGACTGCGGCGCTGTTCGCGTTGAACGCCAAACAAGTCACTAAATTAACGCCATATATGATTGTTGGTGCCATTTTGTGGTTCGCAGTTCTAAAGTCAGGTGTCCACGCTACATTAGCGGGTGTTGTGATCGGTTTTGCTATCCCGTTGAAGGGTAAAGAGGGAGAGCACTCTCCACTCAAACACATGGAACATGCGCTTCACCCATATGTTGCATTTGGTATTTTACCTCTGTTCGCTTTTGCTAACGCAGGCATTTCGCTAGAAGGTGTTTCAATCACCGGTTTAACCTCGATGTTACCATTAGGCATTGCTCTCGGCCTGCTTGTTGGTAAGCCGCTCGGCATCTTCTCATTTAGCTGGCTAGCAGTGAAAACGGGCATTGCTAAACTGCCAGAGGGTATCAACTTTAAGCACATCTTCGCGGTGTCAGTGTTGTGTGGTATCGGCTTTACCATGTCGATCTTCATCTCTTCACTCGCGTTTGGTTCGGTAGCTGCTGAGTTCGATACTTATGCGAGGCTAGGCATCCTTATGGGCTCAACCACTGCAGCATTGTTGGGCTATGGCTTACTAAGAGCTTCGCTACCGAAAAAAGCAGTCAATGCAGAAACCAATGAAACACAAGTAAACCACCACTAATGGTTCACTGTTAATAAACACAAAAGCGCTCCACATGTTGGAGCGCTTTTTTATGTCGAATTGCTATTATTTTTCAATAACGGTGAAGATTGTCCACTCTTCAACAACCTCCTCTTTCAAGCCAACAACCTTTGCGGTTACCCTTCGGTTTAGTGCGTGAGAAGTTTCGTCATCACCCTCAGCTTCTAGCCGGTCCTCACCATAGCCCACAATCGCGACTCGGTCTGGGTCGATTTCGTAAGAGAGCAGTTGATCTTGTACCGCATTCGCTCGTTTCTTCGAAAGTTCAAGATTGTACTCAGGGTCTCCCACCTTACTGGCATAGCCTTGTATTTGAATTGAAGCGGATTGATATCGCTTCATAAATTCCGCCATGGTTTGTATTTGATTTGCAAAAATTGGGTTGATTTCATAAGAATCATTAGCAAAGAGAATGCGTAGCTCTCGTTCTTCTTGCTCGGTAATGGCGACACCGCAGCCATCATTGTCTACTTGCGCGGCAACTGGCGTTCCTGGACATAAGTCTCGTGCATTCACCACACCATCTTTATCATCATCAGTCAAATCTGAGATTTGTTCAGCTACCGGTGTCGCGAGATAATCATATTCATCTTCGGCATACACAGCAGCACATGGAATCACAGCGACCAAGGCGTATGGGATCAGTTGTTTCATCTTCATATCAATACTCCACTGGCTGTGACCACTCTTTCGGTGTGTCAACTAACAACGCATCAAGTAAATTACCTGTTGCATTCATGACTCGATATTTGGCGTACTGCTCGGCGTAGTGCGCATCGAGATAGTCTTTGCGTGCTTCAAACAGCTCGTTTTCGGTGTTGAGTAGATCCAACAGAGTACGTTGACCAATTCGGTACTGCTTCTGGTAGGCAATAACGGTTTCCGATGCAGAGTCAACATGGTCCGCAAGAAAGTTTTTCTGTTGTAAGGTAAGGTCTAAAGCGCTCCAAGATAAGCGTAAGCTTTCTTCGACTTGTCGATAGGCGTTGTCTCTAAGATCCTTTGCCTGATTGAGTTGGTATGCTGCACGTTCAGAGAGATCGCCATCCGTACCACCATTGTACAAGTTGTAGCGCATACGCAGCATAGCTAATGTTTCATCGCTTTGACCACGGTCGCCACCAGCATCGTCACGCCAGGCATGACTGGCTTCAATAGAGAACGTCGGATAAAAGTTACCTTTCGACTGTTTGTATTGAAAACGTGCAGAGTCAACATCAACCATAGATATTTGGATGACAGGGTGCTTATCAAACGCCTCAACTAATGCGTCTGAGAGCGAAAGTGGCAACTTTGATTCATCCGCTCTCGGGTAGATTAGCCCGAGCGGCGCTTGACCGACTAAACGGGTGAATTGAGTATGGGTATCGATGAGATTGTTTTGCGCAGCAAGTAAGTTGCCGTGCGCTTTGGCGATACGCGCCTCTACTTGAGTGACGTCCGCGGTTGAACCTATCCCTGAGTTGGCTCGTCGCTTAATGTCGCGGTAGATTTCTTTGTGAACGGCAAGGTTACTTTCAGAAAGCGCCAAAACTTCGGTCGCTTTGACAGCCTCCAAATAGACGTCTGTAACCTTGAGTGCTAAATCTGAAGCATCGGACAGCAGTTGATAGCGGATAGATTCCGCTTCAGCGGCGGTCCGATCCATATCGTTTAGCGTCGCGTTCCCGTCCCACAATAGTTGAGTTAGGCTGATGGTGGCCTCTTTTCGTGTTAAATCCGTGTTGTTTCGATTTGGACGTGCTGGGTCGATACCTTCATACCCGATACCCGCATCTAAATCCAAGCTCGGTAGATAAGCGCCGCCAGACGCATCCGCCTCTTTCACTGCACTTTTGAATTGATTATAAGCGCTCTTTATTTCTGGATTGGTCGCGAGAGCCGTAGCGACGGCCTGTTCGAGTGTTTGTGCATAGGATGGCATTGATGTTGCCATGGCAATGCAGCTTGCTATGAGTGGCGTTGTCCTGTTCAAGGTGACCTCCTTGTAGTGTGCCATGACGTAAGTAGCTTAGATTGCAGGCAGCACATTGCCCCTAAGCTAGGTATCAAAAGCTTAGTCGACACCTAGCGTTTTTGTGAGTTTCTCATCAATAAAATCACTCAAAAGTTTTAATCGTATTGCATATTTCGTTAGGACTTTTTTGCTATTTACTAGATTGTCAGTAGTGGTGGGTCTAGTTTTTAGGTTGTAGGGGTATGCGAATTTTTTACTCTCGGCTGGGTGGGCAGAGATATTCGCATAGACGCAGCAGGGGAACTGGGTTATGAATGCGAACAGTCTAGCCACATTGATGCTCGCGAAAACAAGTGTGGTCATTGATGTCAACGGTGAAATCCGTGCATTGCTTCCTGGAGAGGCGCCAGCGCCAGGAGAGGTTGTGGTAACAGTCGGTCAAGACACAACCACAAACGCCGATGCCGGTATTGAAGCACAGCTATTTAGCGAGGAGAGTCAAGGACTCGGTCTTGATCTCGACAATGAAATAGCAGCGATTTTCGAGCAGATCGAGCAAGGGGTCGATCCGACGTTAAATGATGATTTCGCGACTGCGGCGGGGGGACAAAATGGGTCCAGCCTTACAACCACAGGGGCGATTGAGCGAACTGGTGCAGAGACACTTGCAGAAACACAATTTGATACCACTGGACTTGAGTCTCAAGGGCTGTCTGAGACGCAAAGTCTGGCTTTGCTTGATCTTGTCGCCCAAGCTGTGTTTGTAGGGCAAGACTCGGTTTCGGTGTTCGAAACGGATGTCCCTTGGACTATAACAGGGTCAATTGAAGCGACAGAAACGGATCTACCGACCTTTATCGTTCAGGAGAATGTCGCGGGCGATAACGGTGTGTTTTCAATCGATGCCGATGGCAACTGGACCTATGTGGCGAATAGCGCTTTTGATGAACTCAATGTTGGCGATTCTGTCTCGGATGTATTTCCTATCGAGTCGGCAGACGGCACTGTGGGTAGTGTGACAGTGACGATCAATGGTACTAACGATTTACCACAGTTTGTTGCAACAGACAGCTTTAGCGGAGAAGGTGACGTTGTTGTGCCTTCGAGTTTTGAAGATGGCGCCTACACCTTCGATATACCAGAGAATACCGAAGCGGGAGCGCCAATCGGTCAGGTTGCTGCGATTGACCCAGATAACCAAGTGCTTGTTTTCAGCATTTCGACCAATATTCAAAATGATCAGGGTGAAGACCTGTTTCAAATTGATGCTGAGACGGGGGAAATTAGTCTGACTGAAGCAGGCGCTGCCTCCTATGTGAACGACTTCGAGCTGTTATCTAATGCGCACCAACTGGTGGTGACAGTAACCGAAGGCGATGGTATTGGCGAGCCGCAATCGGTAGACGTCGATGTATTCTTAAATGAGGTCAATCTCGATGACAACGCGCCCATCTTCACCGGCACCGATAATAGTGGCGAATACAGTTTTACTTATGATGAAAACTCACTCGAGTCTTATGTGATTGGTACCGTGTCTGCCGCTGATGCCGATGGCGAAGCCGTCACCTATAGCATTAAAACCAACGTGTTCAATGATGCCAACGAGCCTCTGTTTGAAATCGA
>JBCAXU010000064.1:0-21884 GCA_038533895.1 Pseudomonadota bacterium
CGAACGTTTACTTCGTTTTGCCAATCACCTGCAGCAAAACCTTCCCAAGCTTTAGCAAATTGCTCTGCCATGACATACCTACCTTTTTAGTAGAAAAAACACGTACCTAGTCAAACCGTTGAGCCAGTTAGACCTTCAACAAATCGTGAGGCGGTACACTCTTATGAATAACAATATGTATAGTCTTTAATTTCGATTATCGATAGTGAGAACAAACTATAAATATTGTCATTTTGTGTCATTGGAATGACTAACTTGGTAGCCAGAGTAATCTAAAATTTTTTCGTAAACCTTAAACTAAATCAATAAATGACACGTTTACTAAAATTTTTTTAAGGTAATTTCCTAATACTAAAAAAAAGTTGAGAGCCAAAACTGGCTCTCAACTTAACATTGTTTGTTACAGGAATGCAGGGATTCCGTATTGGCCTTCTAACATACCGACTGCAAGCATAGCGATCAAACAGATTGCTAGAACGCCAACAGGGATAACAATTTTGTCGACGAACGATAGACGTGCAGCACGCTCTTTGTCGCCGATTAGGCCATTGTTGTCCAATAGCATGGTTAGCGCCCACGCAAGTACAGGGTTAACAACCGCAGAGCCGAAGATACAGATCCCCGCCGCTTGAGAATCTTTTGAGTCTTTCACCATCTGCATGCCGGCTTCGAGTAGTGGTAGAGATACGCCAACGAGCAGTGCAACGCGCATAACTGGTGGCCATACCGCGATATCCATCGGGAAGCCAAGAACAGCGATGATCATCACTAGAAGACCTAGAAGGATAGCACCACCAGGAATAGGACGTTTCGCGATGGCTGCGGGAATCATGTAAGTCCCCCAAGATGAAGTGATGTTACCACCACCAACGGCTGTACCGACCATTTGGCGGACTGAACACATGGTCATCGTGTCATCGACGTCCATCAGTACTTTTTCAGTCTTCTTAGGGTAATTCAGTTCTTGGAAGATACGGTGACCCAAGAAGTCAGGCGACCACATAGCTACTGCAAGAATTGCAAATGGTAGAGAGGCAATAAAGTGTTCAGCGTTCGGAAGACCTAGCATCCAACCTTGCTCTGTGCTACCCCACCAGTAAACAGGGTTTAGGTTAGGAAGACCAGTTTCAGTAACGAATTTGATGTCGAAACCTGCACCTAGGACTAGTGCAATTGCCAAACCCGTGAAAGCACAAACTGGAATCGCTAACCAACGCTTGTTTATTTTCGCAAGGAATGCGTACAGTGCGATAGTCACAGCAAGAACAATCAAACCGACATAACCCATGCTGCCTGAGGCTACTGTGTCCGACTGCAGACCTACAGCCCAAGACTGGATTGAGTTGATTTGGCTCATAGTACCGGTCAAACCGAGGAATATTAACAAGCCGCCCGCAGTACCTTGCGAGGTTAAGTTGACCAACTTCGAGCCACCTTTAAGGAAACTCAGTAGCAGGCCGAACACACCAATAAGGATAGCCAATGCAAGAGGGTGAGCACCAGCAAGAGCGATGGTACCGATAAGAGGGATCATTGGGCCGTGGTTACCGGCGAGGTTAGCTTTAGGGTTAATGAAACCCGACGCCAAAACACAGAAAAGGAGAGCAGGAATTAGCATTTCCACTCGAGCCACTTCAATAGCAAACTCTTTGCCCAGATTGACGTGGTCCCAAGCAGCGGTTAGGCCTTCAGCCCAAGACATCATGACCGCAGAATACATCGCGATAATGCCGATAGTTCCTGCGAGTGCTGGAACTAAGTCTTCAAGCTCAAAACGGAAATCACGACCTGGCAAGTTCAATCCGAAGCGACGTGGCTTCATGATTTGGAGTTCGTGGTCTAGGTAGTCTGAACGGTTTGCAAACTCAGAAGCTGGGCGATGAAGCTCTTTATAGCTCTTGTTTTCTATATCCGAATCAGAGTGCGGTTGTTTGACTGCGTCTGACATAGATTCCTCATATTCAAAATTGTTAATAATTCTTCAAAGAACGACCCGATTATTGTTTTGTGTCGGTCATTCACTAAAAACCTGGTACAGCTTGCTGTAGTTGACTCTCGCTCTCTTCATGTGGCGCACTAACTATGTGCTAAAGCATAGAGGATTGAAAGACAAAAAGTGATGTTAATTGAGGCTTTTATCTTTTCGCCGAGTTTAACGTGCTAACCCTTATCAGTGATTGATTTAGATCACTTTATGAAATGTTGTGAAAGAAAACTACACAACATGGTGCCACGAAGATTAACAAGCTGGTATTCGGTGAAACTAAATTTCACATTGTTCATTAAAATAACAGTTAGCGACCGAGCCGTGTTGGCTTTGTTCTGCGCACTGATCTGGCTGGATGTACTGAAGTTGAGTCAGATCTTGTTTTTATGAATTTGTTAACCAATACTCGTTGTTGATAATTTGCCTTTTAAGTGGCTTTATGCGTCAAACTAAGCTTTTTCAACTATTTGATGCATTATTACTCATATAAAGTGGTTATATATTGCTGATTTATAGGTTAATAATTTGTTGCATGTTGGGCGGGGGAGTGCTAGTTTGTATCGAAATATGGGTGGAACCCAAAAACCAGTATTTGCTCTCGGCAAACCACTGGCAATAATAAAGACAGGGAGTAATAGCGCATGAAAGATGTACCAGCGCTGGACATAAAAGAACTGCACAAAACATTTGGACAAAATGAAGTTTTAAAGGGCATCTCGTTGGAAGCCCACAAAGGGGACGTAATATCGATTATCGGTTCTTCTGGTTCTGGTAAAAGTACTTTTCTTCGATGCATCAATCTACTTGAAACGCCTACCGCCGGGGAAATTTGGGTCAATGGCGAATTGATTCAAATGAAAAACAACCGCCAGGGCGAGGCCGTTCCCGCCAATGAAAAACAAGTACAACGTATCCGCTCACGCCTTGCAATGGTTTTCCAAGGGTTCAATCTCTGGTCGCACATGACCGTGTTGGAAAACGTCATAGAAGCGCCTGTCCACGTGTTGGGAGTACCCAAAGCTCAAGCCTTAGAGAATGCAGAAATGCTGCTTAAAAAAGTTGGCCTCTATGAGCGAAAAGATTACTACCCGGGCCATCTTTCGGGTGGTCAGCAGCAACGCGCTGCCATCGCTCGAGCATTAGCGGTCGACCCAGAAGTCATGCTGTTTGACGAACCAACGTCTGCCCTCGACCCAGAGCTGGTTGGTGAAGTATTGGGGGTTATGCGAGATTTGGCAGAAGAAGGTCGAACTATGCTCGTAGTGACGCACGAAATGGCGTTTGCCCGCGACGTATCCAATCACGTTATGTTCTTGCATCAAGGATTGGTGGAAGAACAAGGAAACCCAGCTAAACTGTTCACAAACCCTGACTCAGAGCGCTTACAGCAGTTTATCTCTTCAATTTACTAATCGCCGCTACGCGGCAAACACAACAAACAAAGCAATCACAAAAATAATCTCAATCACAGGAGTATGGAAATGAAAAAGTGGTTATTAGCAGCAACTCTAGCAGCAACAGCTGTATCGGGGATGGCCCAAGCGAAAGAATGGAAAACGGTTCGCTTCGGTATCGAGGGGGCTTACCCTCCGTTTAGCTGGACTGAAGCAGATGGCTCTCTAAAAGGCTTCGATGTGGATATGGCTAACGCTTTGTGTCAGGAAATGAAAGTTGAATGTAAGATTGTTCCTCAAGATTGGGACGGCATTATTCCTTCACTACTTGCACGTAAGTACGATGCAATCATTGCAGCAATGTCTATCACTGAAGAGCGTAAGAAAAAAGTCGACTTCACTGGTAAGTATGCGCAAATCCCTAACAAATTTATCGCTAAGAAAGGCGCTGGCCTTGACTTTGACAATCTAGACGGTCAAAAAATTGCGGTTCAACGCGCAACAACCCACGACAAATACCTGACTGATAACTACGGCGATA
This sequence comes from Pseudomonadota bacterium, assembly GCA_038533895.1. Classification (GTDB taxonomy): domain Bacteria; phylum Pseudomonadota; class Gammaproteobacteria; order Enterobacterales; family Vibrionaceae; genus Vibrio. The sequence continues at coordinate 3,923 of JBCAXU010000064.1, forward strand.
AAGTAGAAATCGTTCGTTACGGCTCTTTCGATGAAGCTTACCTAGATCTTGCAAACGGCCGCGTCGTTGCAGTACTTGGTGACGCATCAGCGCTTGAAGAGGGTGTGCTAAACAAAGCGGGCGGTGACGCTTATGAGTTTGTTGGTCCTGCGTTGATGGATCCTAAGTGGTTTGGCGAGGGTATGGGTATTGCTGTACGTAAGCAAGACAAAGACCTAACCAAAAAGCTAGACGCAGCTATCGTTTCTCTGCGTGAGAAAGGTATCTACCAAGAAATCGCTGCGAAATACTTTAAATACGACGTTTACGGTCAGTAAACGCTGTTAAGCGGCCGTTGGTTCTTGTTCCTTGGAGTAGAAGCCAACGGCCGAGTTTTATAAAGTTTAGGGATCAGGAACTTACCTATGCTGGATCTACAAGGATATGAAGCCTCGATATTAAAAGGGGCAGTAGTGACCATTGAAGTTGCCCTGTTGTCGTTAATTCTGGCAATGATTCTGGGCATGCTGGGCGCACTTGCAAAAATGGCCCCTTATCGCTGGGCTCGCGCGATTGCGACACTTTACACCACGGTGATTCGTGGTATCCCCGACCTAGTCCTTATGATGCTGATTTTTTTCGGCGGACAAATTCTTCTCAACAACAGTTTATATGCGATCAATGAGAGTCTAAATGAGTGGTTCGCATCGAGCGACCCTAATCATGAGTGGACATCGTATCTACCAGACTACATTGATGTCAGTCCATTTATCGCTGGCGTGTTGACGATTGGCTTTATTTTCGGTGCTTACATGGCTGAAACGTTCCGCGGTGCCATTATGGCAGTGGATAAAGGGGAGCTAGAGGCTGCAAAAGCGTATGGTATGAGCTCTGTGTTGGCGTTTCGACGTATTTTGTTGCCACAAATGATTCGACATGCTTTACCAGGCTTTGGTAACAACTGGTTAGTACTACTCAAAACCACTGCGCTGGTCTCGATTATTGGTTTAGAAGACATGGTGCGAATGAGTTCTCTAGCGGCGGGTTCAACAAAAATGCCGTTTACCTTCTACATGGCTGTCGCGATTATTTTCCTATTCTTTACCAGCGTTTCCACCGGTCTTTTGAAGATGGTCGAGCGCAAATTCAGTATTCACGCGAGGTAACAGAATGGACTTTTCGTTAATTATCGAAAGCTTTCCTATCTATCTTGATGGCTTATGGACCACAGTTTGGTTGGTATCACTGGCGCTAGTTATCGGCCTATTCGTAGCCATTCCTCTGGGGGTTGCGCGCAACAGTCATAACTACCTAATCAATGGACCAAGTTGGGCATTTATTTATTTTTTCCGTGGTACGCCACTTCTGGTGCAGCTTTACCTGATTTACTACGGCATGGATCAGTTTATTGCAGTGAAAGGTACGCTTTGGGAGCACGCATGGTTTTGTGCGCTAGTGGCCTTTGTACTGAATACGGCGGCGTACACTGCAGAAATCATTCGCGGTGCGATCAACGGTTTGCCAAAAGGTGAAGTGGAAGCGGCCAAAGCGTATGGAATGAGTACTATCAAGACTTATCGACGTGTAATTTTACCAAGTGCTTTGCGCCGTGCATTGCCTGCCTACAGTAACGAAGTGATCTTTATGCTTCACGGTAGTGCGGTGGCGGGTATTGTGACTATTGTCGACTTAACGGGCGCCGCTCGCTTAGTTAACTCGCGTTACTATGCACCGTTTGAGTCTTTCTTAACCGCAGGCTTATTCTACATGGCACTGACTTTCATCATATTAATGTGCTTTAAAGCGGCAGAGAAGCGTTTCCTCGCTTACCTAAGGCCACTTAGCTAACAAGCGAGCAAACAATCAAAAGGCTTCCATGGTGAAGCCTTTTTTGTGTCGTTAACTCAGAATGATGAGTATGGTGCCCGCTAAGGTCATCAGTATGTTGGCTATCGCATAGGTGCCAGCATAGCCAAGAGCGGGAATCGTTGATTTCGCGTAGTCATTGACGATGTCCATCGCAGGGGCGCAGGTACGGGCACCTATGATAGCGCCAAACAGCAGCGCGCGATTCATTTTTAGCAAGTAAGCGCCCACCAGATAAGCGATGACCACGGGGACGACACTGACTAAAAACGCTAAACCTATCACCTGCGGGCCGACTTGCGAGAGATGCTCAAACATTTTTCCGCCAGCACTAAGTCCAATTCCGACCATGAAGAACATTAAGCCCAGATCTTTTACCATGTTCAATGCGCCTTGAGGTACGTAACCAAAGGTCGGGTGGTTGGCACGCAGAAAGCCTAACGTAATACCAGAAAGCAATAAGCCAACCGCATTACCTAAACCGAACGAAACCTGACCAAAGGTCATGGTGATTAAACCAAACAGAATGCCGAGAATAAAGAAGCTACAAAAGGCCAGCAAGTCAGCCATTTGGCTGTGAATAGAAATGAAACCGATTTTTTCCGCTAACCCGTGTACGCGACTTTTCTCACCGCTAACCTGCAGCACATCACCCTTAGCCAGGACGATATCGAGATCCATCGGCATTTCAATTTGTGCACGCACTACTCGGTTAAGAAAACAGCCATACTCCGACAGATTTAGCTCGGACAGACGTTTGCCGGCAATCGAGTCATTTTTTACCACGATTTCTTCTTCGGCAATCCGCAAATCCAGTAGGTTACGGTCAAACACTTCTTTGCCGTTACGAAAGCTTGGGTCTAGTCGAGCATGGCTATCTGGAAATCCCACCAAAGCAATCTCGTCGCCTTCTTGCAAAATGGCGTCGCCGTCAGGATGCGCTAAGATGCCATTGCGTCGAATGCGCTCAATATAACAACCGGTTTGCCGATAGATACCTAGCTCACGAAGATTTTTGCCATCGGTCCAGTTGATTAGCTCTTGGCCGACTCGATAAGCGCGGATAATGGGTAAATACACCTTACGTTGTCCCGAGCTGCCAATTCCGCGCTCTTGGGCGATTTGCTGCGCTGAGTCTGATAGGTTTTGCTTTTGCAGTTTTGGCAGTAGCTTAGCAAACATGATCATGCTTATAAGACCGATAAGGTAGGCCATCGCATAGCCAACTGACAGGTTTTCAATCACTTGGCTAAATTCCATATTACGTGGAATGGTTGCAAGCCCCGAGTTCAAAGCATCTTGAGCGCCAACTAACACTGGCGTTGACGTCAACGCGCCTGCCATCATACCCGCAGACAAACCAAACCCCAGACCTAAGTGGTGGGAGGCGACATAGGTGATGGAGAGTGCTGTGATGAGCACAACCATGCTCAAAATGAAGTAGTGCTTACCATCTCGAAAAAAGATACCAAAGAAGTTTGGACCTGCCTCTATGCCGACGCAGTAGATAAACAGCATAAAACCGATGGTAAGCGCGTCGGTGTTAAAGGTGAAGCCGAGATGGCCCATGACCAGTGAAGTAATCAAGACACCGATTGAGTTACCGAGTTGAAGGCTTCCGAAGCGGATTTTACCGATGGCTAGTCCGATAGCGAGGACAACAAATATAAGCAGGATAGGGTTTTGTTCTAGTAATGTTACGACGTCAATGTTCACGGGCGATTCTTGTGTGGCTGCCGGAGGAGTATGGTTAGGCGAATTGTAGCTGAATGAGGCTAAAAATTAAGTGAAATATTTTATAATTTACAATTAGTTTACCTAGGCTGCATACGCTGGTGGTTCTGCCGCGCTCGCTCAATGCTGTGCACAAAAAAAGCCGCGAAAATCGCGGCTTCTCTAAATCTATCTGAGCTTACTCGTCAAAAAGACCAAGATGCTCTTTCGCGTACGCTTCAAACTCATCACATCCACCAATGTGTTCTTGATCGATAAAGATTTGCGGTACGGTTTCTACAGGTTTGCCCACGGTTTTCTCAAGATCGGCTTTTGAAATCCCTTCAGCATGGATATCAACATAACGGTAGTTGAAATCATCGCGTTTTGCTTTCAGTGTTTCCGCGTGCTCTTTTGCACGAACACAGTAAGGACAAGCTGGGCGACCAAAGATAACTACGAACATATTCAAATTCTCCTGTATTTTGTTACCTGCAACTATGCCCGATCCAAAAGCGGAAATAAAGTAGCAAATGCCTGTTAGTTCAATAGGTGAAAGCTATCGGACAAAAAATGAACCTAGTACTCGAATTAGACGTATTGCTAATGTGGAATAGGTCGATAAAACCATAATTTTAGGGTGGGTAATGGCCACAAGTTGCACTGGGTCAAGTTTATTCTACGGCAGAAAAGGCAAGCTAACAGTGCGTGGCTACAGGGAGTGTTTTTAGCATGTTCCAGTTTATGACATCTAACCGGATTGTGTTCGGGGAAGGGGCACTGTCGGCCTCTTTATCACTGTTAAATCAATATGGTTACAGCGTCCTTTTGGTGAGCGGCAAAAACTTAGCCCGAGCTCAGCCGATAGTAGAGTACCTAAACAGTCAAACGATGCGTTATCAACATGTGGCGATTCACGGTGAACCCAATATCACCATGGTTGAAGAAATCGCATTGGCTGGCCGTAAGTTTAAACCTGATATGGTGGTCGCTATTGGTGGAGGTAGTGCACTTGATATGGGTAAAGCGCTGGCCGCTATCATTCCCAACCAAGGTGATGTGTACGACTATGTTGAAGTGGTCGGGAGAAATGTGCCGCTCAAGGCCAAGCCGCTGCCTTTTATCGCCATTCCGACAACGGCCAGTACTGGATCTGAGGTCACTCGTAACGCTGTACTGCGCTCTGGACAAGACCAAGTAAAGGTGAGCCTGCGTAACCCTGATATGTTAGCTGACGTCGCTATCGTCGACCCGACCTTAACTTACGGCACTGATGCAGAGACATCTGCCCGCGGCGCGATGGATGCATTTACCCACCTTATGGAAGCGTATGTTTGCGGTGAGCCGAATCCTCTCACCGACATGATATGTGAAGAGGGACTACGAAAACTAAGCCACTCTATTTTACCTGCATGTCAGGAAGATAAGCCGCAAGCGCGAAGTGATCTCTCTTTTGCCGCAATGTTGGGCGGTATGGCGATAACCAACGCAAAATTGGGTGCCGCTCATGGCCTCGCCTCGGCATTGGGCGGCAAGTTGAATGCGCCGCATAGCGTGATTACCGCGCGTCTCGCACCTTATGTGATGCAAGAAAACATCAGCGCAGCGACAAAGGCGGGACGCATCGACATTTTGGCCCGTTATGAGAAGCTAGCTCAAATCCTAACCGGGCGAATTAACGCCCACCATAATGATAGTGTATTGTGGGTCAATATGATGCTCGACACGTTACCTTTGCCAGAGATTGAACGCTTTGGTGTTTGTTCAACGTCGTTTGAGCAGGTCGCTGAAGACGCGCTAAAGTCGGTGGCGATCAAAGGCAATCCTATTCCTCTGACTAAGCCACGTTTAATGTATATTTTGTCGCAGGTGTGTCGTTGCGATGGTGAATGCGGTAATGAACAAAGTGAACACGCTGCGGCTAGGGTCACGATAGTTCGTAAGGGGTACCGAGAAGGGCAAGGGCGTTTACAAAGCAGTGAATGAAAAAAGGGAGCACTGAGTGCTCCCTTGTCATTAAAGCTGAGATAACTTGTCGTAGCGCGAATCTTTCAACACGTCCTTAACGCGTTTTAGGTTCTCTCTAAAACCTGACCCACGACGCAATGTAAAGCCCGTTGCCAGCACATCGATGACAGTCATTTGTACGACACGGCTAGCCATTGGCATGTAAACGTCTGTATCCTCTGGTACATCCAGAGAGATAGAGAGTGAACTGGCTTTGTCGAGCGGCGAATCTTTGGCAGTAATAGCAATCACCGTCGCGCCATTTTCTCGCGCGAGGTTAGCAATTTCGACCTGACTCTTAGTGCGACCTGTATGCGAAATCAGCACAATAACATCGTTATCAGTACAGTTGATGCAGCTCATACGTTGCATCACGATGTCTTCAAAACAAGTAATCGGAATATTAAAACGAATAAACTTGTTTTGCGCATCCTTGGCGACCGCTGAAGAGGCACCTAAGCCGAAGAATGAGATGCGTTTTGCCTGAGTAAGTAGATCGACCGCGCGATTCACTTGCATCGGGTCAAGGCTATTTTTCGCCACATCTAAGCAAGCCATGGTCGATTCGAAAATCTTATGGGTATAGGCGTCTGGCCCGTCGTCTTCTTCGACGTTACGGTTCACATAAGGTGTGCCATTGGCCAAACTTTGGGCGAGATGCAGTTTAAAATCAGGGAAACCTTTGGTATCCAAGCGGCGGCAAAAACGATTGACAGTTGGCTCACTGACGTCGGCCATTTTCGCCAACGTTGCGATACTAGAGTGGATAGCAGTTTGCGGTGATGCCATAATAACTTCGGCAACCTTGCGCTCGGACTTACTAAAATTTTCTAGATTTTTTTGAATTTTTTCTAATGTGTTCATAGTGTTCACGAGGGTATAGAGAACAACTCACTAGACATACCCGACAAGAAAAGGGTAACAAGCTGTTTCCCAAAAGGGTAAGTGCTGTCCAGTGCCATTGCATCAGTATAAACCTAAGCAAAAGGTTTACTACAACTTTTCTGCCAAGCAATTAGTCAATATATGACAAGCCTCAAACAAAATTTTGTTTAAACTACAGAAATCGACCTGAAACCGGCAAGTTCGTTGTTGAACTCGGCGGTTGCTGATAAAGAAATTACACTTTTTAAGAAAGAAAATTTCAGATTCAACCTCGAGGAGCTAGAATCGTATCCACGGTTTGATTGATCTGCGCCATCAGGTTTGGTGCTTGCTTCGCGATATCGCGTTGCTCTTCCAAAACACTGTTCAATATATCGCGTCCAGTAAGTGGGTTGGCTAATACTACGCGAAAAACAATGGTGTTTAAACGATCCCATTTCTCTGGGTTAAGGCGAGTCCGAGAGACAAATGACTTGCCGGTTTCACGCTGCCGTTTTTGAATAAACTTAGTTAATTCGTTCAGAAGCTCATTCAATTGTGCGCGTTGTGCAACATTCGCTTGACTGAGTGCCTGTTGGACATGGCTAGGGATGTATCGATAGGTGAGCAAGCATAGTTCAGGGTGAGAAACGAGTTCAAAATCAGCTTGTTGCTCAATTAGCTGTGCAAAATACTGTGCCTTCTCAATGCTTTGGTCGATAAGCAGCTCATAGCCAGGTCGGCTAATAATGTGCATTGCAGCGTAGACCAACATTGCCATGCCGGAGCGAGATCCCTCTAAGGTATGACTACCTAAATCTTTCGAACCTTTGCGTAGAATGTATTGGGCGTGGTGCTCGATAGACTTCATTGCATCGGGCTGCTTAAACAGCACCATTCCCGCGCCCATGGGGATGTAGAGTTGTTTATGTGCGTCGATGGTGACTGAGTCCGCCATTTCGATGCCTTGCAATAAATGGCGGTAGTTGTTAGACATTAAAGTCGCACCACCCCATGCTGCGTCGACGTGGAAGTGGCACTGCTCTCGCTGACAAATATCGGCAATCGCCTGGAGTGGATCGATGCTGCCAGTTTCTGTCGTGCCCGCGACACCCACCACGGCGAACGGTTTGATGTTATCGGCTTTCAGCTCGGCTATACGTTGTTCAAGCGCCTGCGGACAAATGCGATTGTTGTTGTCTGTTTTGACCGCAACCAAACTCTCTTGACCAATGCCCAGTACATCTGCGGCTTTTTTTAACGAGTAGTGGCCACGTTCGGAGACCAGTACTGCTAGCCCTTCATAGCCATAATGTTTCATGGCTTTGAATAGGCCTTCTTTTTCGACGCCTGTGAAGCTGCCTTGCGCTTTGAGCGCATTGTTTCGCGCTACCCACAATGCGGTGATGTTGGCGATAGTGCCACCGGAGCAGAAAGCCCCTAATGAGTGATTAGCGCTATGCATCCATTGGGCATAGAAGTCATCGTTTTGGTTGTAGATGAGTCGGTGCAGCATCCCAAGCACTTGGCGCTCAAGAGGAGTAAAAGCTTTGGATGTTTCGATTTTGACCAGGTTTTGGTTCAAGGCAATCATGATCTTAGACAACGGCATCAGAAAGTAGGGCAGAGCCGAGGTCATGTGACCAATAAAGCTAGGAGCAGAAGTATGCACAGACTGTGACACGAGCGTGTCTAACAGGTGCTGGGTATGATCCGAGACAAACTCAGGCTGTTCAGGAATCGAAGCATTCGAGAAGTCTTTTTCAATATCGCGCAGTGGTTTTTCTTCAGCAACGATGTGCTCGCGCAGAAACTTATTTAAGTTGCGAGAGAGTTCTTCTTCAATTTGGGTTAACGTTGAGTCCGGCCCTTCAGGTACTGTGAATATGCGCAATAAGCTCTCAAAATTCACATCAGCCGTTTTATGTTCCGTTATCATACAGCGACTTTGCTCTAATCGTTTTTCTTGCAAGCGGGACAATCTAAACGAAAACGGGAACAATGTCCCGTCTTAATTCTCGAATCTAAGTTTTATCCACGCCACATTAGTAGACTGAATCTTGATGAAAATCAGTGTCTACTTTTGACACTCGATCGTTTCAAGTTGTTGAATTGATTGGTTGTAGCGTTTTAACGCGGCATCGATTTTGGTCGGATGGCTGAGTAGGTCTGCAAACGCTGAGCGTAACTCATAGTTCTTTGGATGAGGTTTAGATTGACGGTCGTCGAAAGTCACTTTGGCCAATTCACCTAGCTCATCACTGCGGGACGCGAGAACCTTGATCTCTTTTTGTTCGAGTTGCAGCCAAGCTTCAACGGGCTGGCTAGTCGCAATTTTGTTTGGATCTTGCTCCAAGTAATAATGAACAGCAGCGCGATTTAATTCAAAGTGGTGTTGGCGGCCTTTCAGGAACCAAGCACTGACTTCTGCTAGGTCTGGATACTGCTCAGTAGTGAGTTGCGATAAGTCTTCGTACCAGTGCAGTGAAGCGTCGATATACGCATCGTACTTTTGTGATAAACAGGTGTTATCAGCCGCACTAGCCATTGAGGAGGCAGCGCCTAGCAGCAGTGCAACAAGAGTGCGTTTCATAGTGATTCCTTTTGAAGATAATTATTATTAGTGAGTTTATTTAGCTTTTGCTAAAGTAATTGGGCTTAGGGGGCATGATATAAAAAGTTGGCCCCTTTATTCTGCGATCTAGCCTGCAAGAGAAACAAAGAATAGCATCATGACAGGGACGAGTAGGCTCAAAATAAAGCCACTGACTATCGCAATAGGAACACATCGGACACCGCCGGTGGTTTGAATCACAGGTAGGGTAAAGTCCATCGCCGTTGCGCCGGCATAACCAATAGAGGTACAGGGTTTGGTTCGGATAAACAGCGGGATCAGTACCAGAGCTATCAATTCGCGCAATAACTCTATCATAAAGGATGCACCGCCATAGACGGGGCCAAATGCGTCACCCATCAAAATCCCTGCCAGAGAGTACCAGCCAAACCCAGAGGCCATCGCAAGCCCTTGAAACAGGTCGATTTGCAATATGGTAGCGGAGATCACCCCGCCGATCATCGAACTACCTATGATAACTAGTGCGATGACCATACCATGCTTATTGAGCAGGATTTGTCGCAACGTCAATCCACTATTCCGTAATTGGATACCAATAAAGAACAGCAGTAGGAATAAGATCCATTCGCTAGCGGTATCGACCCAACTCAGGTCAAACGGCAACATTAAACCTATCACCAAGCCGCTACCAACCACCAAGATCAACTTCGCTGACTCGAGCGCCATTGATGACAGCGGTAGCTTTGTATGACTGGCATCGGTTTGAATGGGAAGCAATTTGTCGACCAGCGGCAGCACTGCTAAATTCGACAAGCTTAAACAGGTAAAAAACACGGCGGTGGTTTTTAAAATCAGCTGTAGATTTTGGCCTAAATTGTCCAAGGCGGCCAGACTCAGCCCCATTAAGGCCAGAATCACATAGATAAGGTTGGACGTTGCAGTGTTGATTCGCTCAAGTGTGGCAGCGTTTGAAATGGCAATAAAATACCCCACCACGAGTGGGGCAAAAATAAATAACATCCCTGAGAACATGATACATCCTGTTTAGTGGTTATAGGCCACTTGCGCTAATAAGTTCGTCTATCTGTTTATTGAACTCAATATCACTTAAATTACTGAGATTGTACAGTATATCGGCGCCGGTAACGTCAAATTCAACGGTGTGCTCATCAATTTTTTCATCTTGTCGGCGGAACATCAGGATGTGATTGGCGATGCGTGCCACATCTAAATAAGAGACGCTGACGTCTGATGGTGTGATCGTTTGGTTGGAGGCCACCTCAAGGAAATCGTTATCAAAACCCCAGGTTTCCAGTACCAACTTGCTGGCATTCGAGCATTGGCGATCAAAAATTTGGAACGCAATATCTTCGGCTAGATAGTTACCTTGCTCTAAATAGTTGTGGTACTCGTTGACGATACAGAATAAGCCAATGTCCGCCAACAAGCCGGTCAGCAATGCTTTGTCGGTCTCTAAGTTGTTGTACGCAGGTGATGCAGTTTCTTTGAAGCCCCGAGTGACTAGAACCATAGTCGCGGCCAGTTCACGAGAGTTGGCCGCGCTCTGACTCAAAATCTGATTGCACGAATGGGTCAGGTTAACCGAGTGTTTCAACTGCTCAATGGCTTGTGCGGTCACAATGTCGCGTACTCGCAATATACCGAGTCGGGAAACGGCTGTGAGTAGGTCAGTACAGGTGATGTTGCGACGATTAAAGATCACCGAGTTCGCCACACGAATAACGATAGCGGCCAAACCTGGGTCTTCGAGCAAGCAATCTGCAACTTCGGAGATGGTGGTGGTGTCTTGGGTACAAAGTCGTTGGATCTTTAATACAACTTCAGGAATCGGAGGGAGAGAGATCTTGCGGTTCTTGATGGCATTCTCAATTAAACCCGAAAATTCGGATTCTATCCCTTTAATCAGCAGCTCACCGTTTTCCGGTAGCCAGTAGAATGATAGGTGGTTCATAGGCTTTATAAGATAATAATACTGCATACAGTGTACCGTTTCAGGTTGTATATTAGCAATCACTAGATTCATCCCGGTGATATTTTGCGCAGCGATTTATTTCTGTTCTCGACTTAACGCGTGCAGGGCCAAAAGTTGGGATATGTGATTACTGTCTCAATACTGAACCGCTCGAGTATCATTGATGTGATAAATGCACAGACTTAATTCGTTTCGTTAACTATCATTCTTGTTACGCAATGTCCTTGAGCGTCGCAAAACAAAATAATAGTGCTTGAGGTATTTCAATTTATTCGCTTTAAACTGCTGCTATCTGGTGATCTCTACTAATCGGGGAATTTGATTAAGGATCAATGGATATGACAGAGCAACATTTTATTCAATTCGTTAAGAAATTTGGTGATTTTCAAAAACGTTCGATGTTTGGTGGAACTGGCTTGTTCAAAGAAGACGCCATGTTTGCCTTGCTTAGCAATGATCGCGTTTTTATTCGCGGTGGTGACAAGCTTGACAACGAACTGTCGCAGCTTGGCTGTGAAAAATATCGTCACGTTAAAAAGCAGACCACTGCGACCGTGAACTACTACGACGTAACAGCATTGTTTGTCAGTGGTGACAGCAGAATGGATCGCTTGGTCGATGAGTCTATCGAGTATTCTGTATCGGAGCGTGAATTCAAACGTTCATCGGCCAACCGTCGCTTACGTGACCTACCGAATATGCAGCTAACGTTAGAGCGTATGGTCAAAAAGGCGGGCATAGAAGATGTTGAGACCTTTGTTCAACTTGGCGCATCAGAAGTGTTTTCGAAAGTAAAAGAGACGTATGGCAGCGATGTTGATGTCAAGTTGCTATGGAAGTTTGCTGGTGCTATCGAAGGTATTCACTGGAAACTGATCCAAGAACCACGGAAACGCCAGCTGTTGGCAAATTGTCACTAACACATTCTCAATCCCATTCTTTAGTAGGACAGATTGCTCAGCAAATGGATTTGCATAAAAAAACCGAGGTGGCGACCTCGGTTTTTTTATTTCAATTCATATTAGAACTTAAAGCGCGTGGTGAACATTAATTGATCACCATAAAAATCGTTGATGCGTGCTTCACCGCCTAAAGAGAAAAGCTCTGTTGAGTGGAAGCGAACGTAGGCAGAACCAATCCACTTGTCGTCATCATCGATAGAGACGTAACCACCTTTACCACCTACTTCAAGTTGTGGACCTAACCACTGGCGAACACCTAGGTTCAGCTCCATACCTGTGTTGGTACCTCTGCCGTAACCGCTGCGGCTCTCGTTACCTGTATCAACAAGGCGCAGTAGCATTTCACCGGTGAAGTCAGCCCAGTTATTGATAGGGGCGTGGAAACCAAAACCCGCTGCTGCGTCGTAATCACCTTCAAATTCTGAGTCAACACGAGCAACAATGTGCGCGTTAGGGTGGATAGACTTACTCATCGCAGCACCAAAGGTGACAGGGCTAGCACCGATACGAGCTTCGAGATAGTCGTAACTGAAGTTGCTCATTACTGCTGGGCTGTTTGGATCGGTTTGAGCGAATGATTGACCCGATGCAAGCACTAGGGCTGCAGCTAAGATTGTTTTACGCATATGGACGATAAACCTATATCTTGTTAATTTCCTTGGCCTTTAGCGACGTGTGCGCCATGACAACTAATTCGACATGATAATGCATCATAACAACTGTCACTATAGAAATGTCATTGTTTCGTCGTTATTTATTGATGCGTGCAAACTAAATGCCAAAAATGGCTAATTAATCGCCGTAACTGACCCGGTTTTTGGCGATAGCCGCGAAAATTTGTTCGGTATCGAGCACTTGGGCCCAAGGCATCAGATCGGGTTCATTGCTTATCATGTAGGTGGTTAATTGAGTTTTGACGATTTCTCTAAGTTCGTCGCCTCGCCAAGGTTTAGCAATATAGAAGTCGAGACTGGAGTGATTTACCGCTTCAACGGTATCTTCGAGTCCCGCTTGCCCGGTGAGTAGAAGCTTACGCGTCGTTTTGGTTTGCTCGTCCTCATTTAGCTCAATCAGAAATTCAATGCCGGTTTGCTCTGGCATGATATGGTCGCACAGTATCAGCGCCAATTTTACGTCATCTGCTAAAGACTCTTGGATTAAAGACTTCGCTTCGGCGACCGACTCAGCGGCTTCAAGGACAAAGTGTTCTTCAAAACAATCGAGATCTTGAATCACGCTATCCAACACTTCACGTTCATCGTCGACACATAAGATTAGGTACTTGTTCATTCGGGGCTCCTTGATACTGAGGTGGCTTGGTCGTATGGCAGCCAAACCGAAAATTTGCTGAATTGGTCGGGTTCAGACTCAACGTCAATGTGTCCACCATGATGGTGAACTATCTGTTGGCAGACGGATAGGCCGATTCCTAGGCCAAAATTGCCTTCTTTCTTGGTGGTAAAGTTAAGGTTGAACATTTGCTGTTGGACGTGGACAGGGATGCCACAGCCATTATCAGTGAAAGAAATTACCGCCCATTGCCGGCCATCTTGTTCCGCCAGTTGGGTCTCGATGATCAGATGTCCTTTGTTTGGGAAGGCATCAATGGCGTTTGACACTAAGTTCGTCCAAACCTGTTGAAGGGCAATCGGTAAACATTGAATCGGAGGTAAGGCTTGATAACGTTTCTCTACATCGTGAAACTTCAACTTGTTTTCAAAGATCACTAGGGTATCTTCTATCCCTTCGTGAATGTCAACGACGTGGCGTTTCTCGTCGTCAGGACGAGCATAACCTTTGAGGCTGCGCACCATATCGGCAATTCGGCCAGCACAAACGTTGATCGAGCGCAGCGTACTGCCCGCTAAATAATAATCTTCTAGCCGTGTGAGTTGCTCGAGGCAAAGTTGCGGCTGGGTCTGCGCTTTGTTGAGCCAATCGCTGTGGCTTTCGAGCCCTAGCTTGACTAAACGCTTGGCGATTCGTCGGTCATAAACCTGTTGTTGAATGTCGCGTGTTAACGTTCTTTCCGCCGCGGTGGAACGAGGTCGCTGGGTGAGTCCTTCTTTCAATATGTCGATAGCATCAATGCTCACCTCGTCGATGGAGCGACTATCGACCAGATGTTGGATTTTATCGGTCAGTGTCTCAGTACCACGAAGGATCGCTGCGATGGGGTTGTTTAATTCATGCGCGACCCCTGCCACCAACTGACCCAACATCGCCATTTTTTCACGTTCGATCAATTGTTGATGCGCCGACTCGAGTGATTCTAATGTTTTCTGTAGTTCGAGCTTAGTGTTGATACTGCGCTGCAATCTGCGGTTGAAATGGCGCAGTAACAGGTTAGTAAATAGGGGTAGCAAAGTCATGTTGGAGTGCATGACTTTGGCAAACACCTCTCGATCGAGTTTAATCACTTCGGTTTTTGTTAGAGTCACCGCGGTCGAGAAAGAAGGCTCTCCGGTTACAAATGACATCCCACCGACGATGTTACCTTGGGTGTGGCGCACCACCTCACGTTGTATGCCAATTTCGTCCTTTTTATATAGCGCCACCTCACCTTTGGTGATGAACCATAAGAAACGGTTCTCTTCGCCCTCGACCGTCAACAAGTGGTCGGCAGAATAAGTACGACATGCTCGGCTTTCGTCTTCCTTAGCAAAGAAGTCGAGCAGTGCAGAAGATACTTTCTGTGCTAATTCTTGGTCGCTTAAACTATGATGATCGGTGATGAACCCCTCGCGATAGCTCCGCATTTTTTGGTCAATATGGGCGCGCAACAGTTTTTGCTGGTCGAGCACCTGACTGTAAGAGAGTAGGTTGTCTTTGTCGTGCTTAAGAATAAAGCTAGTGAGTTCTTTCTGTACGATTTTATGCACTACGTTGTCTTGCAGTGGTTTGGTCAAACAGTAATCAAGCCGTCCATCATTAACGGCAGACAGAATTGCCTGAATGTCTTGACCGCAACTAATCAAGATTTTGTGCGCGCTTTGAGTGTGTTGGTTTTTGTCGAGCTGGATAAGAAAGTCAGCCCCGTTAAAGCTTTCATGATGGCTGGCGATGACCAGAGCCACGGTTTGCTGATGCTCAAGACAAAAGTCAAGAGCCGCGTTAGCATCTTCTATGGTATCGGCGGTATGTAGGTCGAACTTACTGGCAAACGGACTAAGCTCGCGCCGTAACTGTTCAACACTAATAGGGTTGTTATCTAAACAAAGTACAGAGAATGGGTTCACACCTAAGCAACAATATTAACAAATCACTGCCTACACTCTAGCAAGCTTAGTTGGACGGGTTTGAGAGCTAGGTACGAAGAATCCTATTTGTTTTCACTTTAAGTCCAATACTCTGATTTATCTCAAGGTTTTTTGGTGTAGACTGAACGAAATCGTGACTAAGAATGAATGACCATGGAATTAAAGAAACTCGGCGCTATTGGTGGCGCGATCACACTTGCTTTGTGTTGGCCTCTTGCGGTCGGTCAAATCGGACAAAGTGTAATTCAAGATGGCGTAACCCATCTCAACAACGAGTCGCTTAAGGCAGAGGTGTTGGAGTACGACCGAGGCTATCTCAGCTCACAGGTCACTACGCGCTACCGTGTGGTTGACCCATTACTGGCAGAGCAACTGACGCTGGACGGACTACCGACTGAGATCGTGGTTAATAGCCAGGTCTCTCATGGGTTAGTGAGTGTTTCAGCAGTGTCAGAACTGGCTGATGCTGCTGAGTTCCCGCTCACCTTAGAAACGGTCACTCAATTGAATGGTAATACCGACTATCTGCTCAAGTTAGACAACTGGAATCAAACCATACAAGGTGAAGAAGGCTTTATGCTTTCGATGTCACCGGCCACCTTGAGTGGTGACGTCACTGTACTAGGAGAGATGACCTACCAACTTAATGCCCCATCCATTCAACTTGATTTCAACTCAGGTGAGAGAATGATGATTTCAGGTATTCAGGGTCAAGGTGAAGGTAAAAAAGTCGACAGTTTTTGGATTGGTGAACAGACGCTTAAAGTGGAGCGGGCATTGGTCGCGGGCGATAGACAGCAGCCGCTATTTTCACTGGAAAGTAGCCAATATCGTTTCATTAGCTCTATGGATGAGGTGGCGAAAACCGTTAGCAGCCAACATGTAATCGATTTGAACAACGTGATAACGACAGATGGCGAAGTTGAGCAAGTGTCGCTAGATTTGGCGTTCGGTGATCTGGATAGTGTTGCGTTCGAACAACTGGTGAATATCTACCAAAACAATCCAGTGCCAAGCAATCAAGATATTCAAACAGCGATCCCTTATGTGGACCGCTTATTCGCCCATGGTTTTTACGTGGCCATTAATGAGATGGAGGTTAAACTCAATGAGGAGAGCCGCTTTCAAACCCAGTGGAACATTCAAGTACCAAAGGGAACAGATAATGTTACGCAAAATCTGGCGAAAATCTTACCTGCTCTCACCGGTGATATCGATACCTTTGTCTCTAACGGTTTAGTCGCCGATTACCCTTTTGTACGCCAAGGTGTGGATGAGGCGATGGTGATGGAGTTAATGCAACAAAGCGAGCTTGGCTATCGAATGAAAGCACAGTTATTGGAAGGGAATCTGGTGTTCGAGAATGGTCAACAAATCCCATTAGTGGCACTACTTTTACCAGTGTTTATGCAGCCGTAACTAGTAACTTTATCGCTTTTAAGTCGGAAAGAGGTCTAAAGACCTCTTTTGTTACTTTTTATCCAGTAAAAAACGTGTTATTAATCCTCATAATGTTATTACAAGCTTGAGCAAGGAAAGTAAGATGGAGAAGGTATTTAACTTTAGTGCGGGCCCAGCGGGTTTGCCTAAAGCGGTAATGGAACAAGCGCAGAGCGAGTTTGTCGACTGGAACAACCTAGGCACATCGGTGATGGAAATTAGTCACCGTAGCAAAGAGTTTATCGAGGTTGCCGAGCAAGCTGAGCAAGATTTGCGTGATTTGCTCAATATTCCAGATAATTACAAAGTCCTTTTCTGTCAGGGTGGGGCGCGCGCTCAGTTTGCAGCGGTACCGTTGAACCTGTTGGGTAGTGCTAGCAAAGCGACCTATATTGATGCTGGCTACTGGGCAGAAAGCGCGATAAAAGAAGCGCGTAAGTACTGTGAAGTAGACGTATTCGATGCGAAAACCGAGCGTGATGGTAAAACCGCTGTAGTTGATGCAGACCAGTGGGCGATTGACCCAGAGTCAGCTTATGTGCATTTTTGTCCAAATGAGACCATTGATGGCATTGAAATAAGCCAACTGCCGAACACTGATAAACCAATTGTGGCCGACATGTCATCCAATATCCTTTCGCGTCAAATCGATGTGTCGCAATATGGGGTGATTTATGCAGGGGCGCAAAAAAATATTGGCCCAGCCGGCATTTGTATTGCCATCGTACGTGACGATTTGCTTGATCTTGCAAATGACCTGCTACCAAGCTTTATCAGTTACAAAGTGTTGGCCGAAAAAGAGTCGATGTTTAACACGCCTCCGACCTTTGCTTGGTACTTGTCTGGCCTTGTCTTCAAGTGGTTGAAGCAACAAGGTGGTGTGGCTGCCATGGAAAAAATCAACCAAGAGAAAGCCACTCTGCTGTACCAGCAGATTGATGATTCCGACTTCTACATCAATAATGTTCACCCGCAAAACCGTTCTCGTATGAATGTGCCTTTCCAATTAGTGAAACCTGAGCTGGATGTGCTGTTTTTAGAACAAGCAGAGGCGAAAGGATTAGTTGCGTTGAAAGGTCATAGAGCGGTGGGGGGGATGCGTGCCTCGATCTATAACGCCATGACCCTTGAAGGCGTTCAAGCTTTGGTGGATTTTATGCGCGAGTTTGAAGCCAATTACGCTTAATACCAAACGGGATAAATAGGTTATCAGAGAATTGCGCAGGAAAAATTGCTGAGAGCAAGGCATAGATTGCAGCTAGCTAGTTGACCTACCTACAAAATCTATAACGACGCTATCAGC
>JBCAXU010000065.1:0-21721 GCA_038533895.1 Pseudomonadota bacterium
CCGATCATTCTCCCCGACTGTTGCAGATCGATCAAAGTTTGTATTGCCAAGTCTAATGATTCTGGATCTAAGCTACCAAAGCCTTCATCAATAAACAGCGTGTCAAGACGGATGCCCCCACTGTATGACTGCACCACATCGGATAGGCCTAGTGCCAGCGCCAACGCAGCCATAAATGATTCACCACCGGAGAGTGTCGCAACATCACGTACCTTACCCGTATAACCATCTTCGACACTTAAATCGAGGCCTCGACCCGCCGCCCCTTTAAACCCTTCAGTCTTGCGCACCAACTGGTAGCGTCCTTTACTCATCAAAGCCAGTCGCTGTGAGGCTTGAATCAATACATCATCAAGCAACACCCCGAGTACAAAACGATGCAAACTCACCCGACTACCCGTTTTGCCGCTGACGACATCATAAAGTGTGCCGTACACCTTGTATTCGGCTTCGAGCTGACTGTTCTTTTGATGTAATTGAGCGATGTCTGCTCGCACTTTCTCAAGGCGTTGATGATCGGAGTAAACCTTATCCAGTGCCTCTCGCGCTTGCTGATAACTTTGCCGTGCTTGCTGGTGTGCTTGCTCTTGTGCGGCGAGATCCGGCTTTTCGGCTTGCTGTAGCTGCTCGGATAGATCACTCAGGGTTTGCTCCAGCTTGAGCAGGCGCTGATTATACTCATCAACTGTGTGTTGCCACTGCTGTAATTGCTCATCGGTCGCTCGATTTTGAATAAAGTGCTGTTCATCGTTAAATTCTGACTGTTCGAGCTGTGCTTGCCATTTTTGCTCAATCTCATCGCGCTGCTGCGACGTTTGCGCTAACAACTCGCTATTGGTTTTATGCTGGCTTTGCAAGTTGGTGAGCGCTGTATGCGACTGCTGTGCCCCTTTTTGAGCCGACTCCAACGCCTGCTTAAGCTGCTCAATTTTTGCCTGATTGGTTTGATGACTTTTCTCGACGTCGGTTAAAGAGTGGTATCGACCATCTATAGACTGGCTCAGTTTTTCCAGTTGCTGTCGCTGCACAGCAAGTGCAGAGTCGTTCGCTGACTGTTGTTGCTTCAACTGGTTAATTTTTTCATCGCCATTGATACAACGTTGATTCAGTTCTGCCACATGCTTTTCCTGCGCCTCAATATCAATGCTGGCCAACTCACGAAGCCGCTGTTGCTGCTGGTGCAACAACTGTTCGACTTCCACCAGTGCGCGCTCCGCATTATGCGCAAGGTCAGTGCGAGCTGTAGCTAAGCTCTGTTGCTGCTGCTCGATATGATGTAAGTGTTGAGCCAATAGACCACTGACCCGGCTTAGCTCATCGAGTGCCGACCGTTCTTGTTCCCTCGCAGACTGTACCGCTTGTTTGGTCACTTCTTCTTCGCCCACCATCGCTGGCGAAGGGTGATCTAGGCTACCACAGACTGGACAGGGCTCACCTTGCTGCAGTTTTTGTGCGAGGATCGACGCTTGAGCGCTGTGCCAACGCATTTCGAGCTCATCTGCACGTTTCTGTTTATGTTTGGCATTTTGCTGCGCTTGACGCTCTTGCTGCTGCAAAACTTCAGTGTGCGATTGCAATCGCGAAAGTTCACTGGTCAGTTGATCGCGTCTGTTCAAATCCGACAACAGGCGTTCATTACGTACCACCTCTGTCTCGAGCGCCGCTTTTTCGTTCACCGCTTTGCGTGCGGTTTCTAACTGCTCGGCGCCGAGTTCGGCTTCATGTAACAGTTTTAACTTATGCGCTTGGTACTGAGTTAGCTTTTGCTCAAACTCAGCCTTCTGAGCAGTTAATTGCGTCAGTTGCTGCTCAAGCTGCGATTTCTCGCCAAATTTCTGTTTAACCTGTTCGAGATTAAACTGCTGCTGGTTCAGCTCAGTTACCTGCTCAGCCTGCTTTTCCGCCTGTTCTAGCGCTTGCTGGTTCTGTTCGTGCGCTTGCTTGGCCACGTCAAGTTGTTGCTGCAACTGAGCAAGCTTGGTATTAAAACTAACGACTTGCTGGTTAACGGATTGTAAGCTGGCATAAGTCACTTCCAGCTTGGCTGCCCGTTGTGCCAAGCCAATCTGTGCACTCAAGGAATCTACGCTGGCTTTGTTTTGTTGATGCTTTGTCAGCGCCGCTTTGGTCTCTTCCCACTTGGCAAATTGCTGGTTAAGCGCTTGCGCTTTTTGCCACTCACTTTGAGCCGCATCCAATCGTTGACGTTGTGCCTGTTCGGTCACTTTCGCTTCCGCTAACTGCTGCGACTGCTGCTGATAACGCGAACTTAACTCTTGTTCACTATTGGCCTCGGCAACCTGCAAAGCACCGCGAATTTGGTTGTCAAACTCATCTTTAGCTTTACTAATGGCGCTGGCTTTATCTTTAAGCGCATACTCAATTTTTTTGTATACATCGGTCTGAAACAGTTGACCGAATATCTCTTCTCGCTCTTTTGAGCTTGCCAGCAGTAACTCGCGAAACTTACCTTGTGGTAGCACCATCACTTGACGAAACTGTGTGTCATTTAGCCCGAGTAGCGATGCGACTTCCGTTTTGACTTGGGCAGTTCGATTCGTTAGCAGCTTCTCTTCACCATCGATTTGGTAAAGCGCCGCACTGTGTTTACGCGTGGTCGTGCCCTCACCCCGAGCTTTGGGGGCTTGCTGCTCGGGCGATCGAGTCACGCGATATTGTTTGTGGTTAAACTCAAATTCCAATTCTACTTCAGTGGGCAAGTCGAGCGGCGCTTGATCGCAGCGCATTTGATTGCCTTGACGCTCATTGCTGGTCGTTTCGCCGTAAAGTGCAAAACAAATTGCATCAAGAATAGACGTTTTACCGGAGCCGGTGGGCCCGTTAATTAAAAACAGGGGATGACTACCAAAACGGGTGAAATCAATGGTTTCTTTGCTAGCAAAAGGGCCAAACGCTTGGATGGTGAGCTTTATCGGTTTCATCTTAACCTCTTATTGCTGATGGAGCTGTTTGATGATTTCGCTGATGGCAGCGTCCTGCTCTTGAGTTAGCTCGTTATCTTGAGCCTCGAGGAAAAAGTCACGAAACATATCCATCTCACTGCGTGCCAATTTTGCTGTTATCATCTGCTGTTCAACCCCGACCAACATCCCTGGTTTTTCTAAATGGAGCACATTGGGATAAACCGCTCTAAGCTTCTCCATCGGATTTAAAATCGCGTGCTTGTCCATCAATCTCACCAACAAGTAGTCATGGTTGTTGGGGTCGGTTTTGCCTTGCTCGATGATCGTCTCTAACTCACCTTCAATAATGCGCATCTGATGAGGGGCGACCAAATCAACATGGGTCGCTGTTTTAAAACCTTGTTGGTCGAACTCTACTAGAGTCATTCCTTTTTTCTGATGCTGCTCCGAAAAGCTGTACTTCATTAACGAGCCCGAATAACGGATATATTCCTCGCCTTTCTTTTGAGGTTGATGCAAGTGTCCAAGCGCCACATAGTCAAAGTCGATGAAATGCTCATGGCTCACACGGTCTGAGCCGCCGATCGACAGCGGTCTTTCAGAATCTGACTCTATCGCCCCATCGACAAAACAATGGCTAACCAACACATTTTTGTGTTCCTCAGACCACTGCTGACGAATCTTTTCCGCTAGAAATTGATGCGCTTCATCGTGGCTGGTAACACTTTGCTTGTAATAGTGGCGGACGAGCTCTGGATCGTTGTAAGGCATACCATAGAATGCGACGGGCCCTTGTGAAGACTCAATAACGACTGGGGTTAGCATTTGCTCGAAATTACCAATAATGTGCAGGCCTGAGGTTCGCATTCTTCCAGAACCGAATCCCAAGCGTTGCGCGCCATCATGGTTACCTGGGATGAGGATAATCGGCAACTTCAGTTCGCCACACACTCGGTCAACAAAATCGTTCATCACTTCAATCGCTGAGGTCGGCGGCACTGAGCGGTCATAGATGTCGCCAGCAATCACCAGAGCATCCACTGGATTACTATGTAAATAATCGATTATTTGCTGTAGGACGACTTTCTGATCGTCAAGTAATGAAACGTTGTGAAACTGGCGGCCTAAATGCCAATCCGAGGTATGAAGAAACTTCATGTAAGCCCTTTTGTTATTGTTATGCGCACATTGGCCAAGCGTTGTGCGAACTATTCTTATAAATCAAAAACCGCGCCTAGGCGCGGTTTGATATTGCCATTTAATAATTTTACTGGCCTTTGCGCTGACAATACTCAATCGCTTCGTCCAGCAGATCTAATGCTGACTTGTCACACTCTGGTAGCGCAGCATCCGTCGTGGAGAGAGGCGTAACACGTTCCCCCCACTTGATGTGGCCCGCACCCCAAGTTAACCCGGCACCAAAAGCGGCAAGCAGCAGGTTGTCTCCTGGTTTAACAAAACCCTGTTCAAGCGCTTCACACAAGGCGATTGGCACGGTCGCAGCAGAGGTATTGCCGTAATTATGAATATTAACAAACGCTTTGTCTTGGCTAATTCCCGATAGATCACAGAGTGTTTGGATAATTCGGATGTTGGCCTGATGTGGAATCACAACGTCAATATCATCAGTAGAAAGCTGGCTACGAGTCAAAACACTTTGCGCTGCGGCGCCCATTCCCTTCACCGCACGCTTAAAGATCTCTTTACCCACAAAGTTGAAATCCCAGTAGCCGTTATCGGCAGCAAAGCGATCCATTGAGGTACCAAAATCGGGTACCGATAAAATGTCTCGGCCTTTCGAGTCACAACCCAATTGCGCTTGCTGAAGGCCGACTGCTTGCTCAGTGCGGCTCAAGACCACAGCCCCCGCGCCATCACCAAATAACACAGCGGTATCACGCATCGTCCAGTCAATAAAGAAAGAGAGACGCTCGGCACCAACGACAATCGCATTTTGATAGTTACCTGCCTGCATCAAACGAGTCGCCGTTTCTAGGCCGTAGACAAAACCGGTGCACGCTGCATTAAGGTCAAATGCGGTGGCCGCTTTAATGCCAAGGTTTTGCGACACCTTTGACGCAATGTTAGGGATTAACGAATCCGGTGAACAGGTCGCGATAATGATCAGATCAATCTCATCAGCGCTCACTCCGGCACAAGCCAGCGCTTGTTTGGCGGCAACCGTAGCCATATCAGAAGTGTTAACGTGGCTAATGCGGCGATTTTCAATCCCGGTTCGAGTTCGGATCCATTCGTCCGAAGTATCAAGAAAGGTACTTAAGTCTTGATTAGAGAGCGTAGCTGGAGGTAGGCATTTCCCCCAACCGACAATTTCTGCATAGAAATTTTTCATTCTGAGCCTATGATTTTGTTATTTGAATCACTCGTTGGTTTCAGAGTATAACTAGCTATGGCAATTACTGTCACCTAATTGAAAAGAACAACGAGAGAAAAGTCATGTCTACCTTTAATACACGCTGTCCGTCATGCTCGGCCGTTAACCGTGTGCCAAACGAGCGTATCTCTGAAAGCCCTGCTTGCGGCAAATGCCAGTCTCCACTGTTAGACGGTGCGCCAATTGAAGGCACAGAGGTTAATTTTGACGCGATCTTAAGCAGCGACCACCCTGTCGTCGTCGATTTTTGGGCCCCTTGGTGCAACCCGTGTGTTGGCTTTGCCCCGGTTTTTTCCGACGTTGCCAAGGAGCGAGCAAATTCTGTTCGATTTGTAAAAGTGGATACGGAAAGTCAGCAAAACCTTGCTGCTAAATATCAAATTCGAAGCATCCCAACCGTCATGGTGTTCAAAAATGGCAAAAGAGTTGATGTTATTAATGGCGCACTGCCAAAGAGTCAATTTGAACAATGGCTTAATCAAGCAATCACCAAGTAGAGCTCATCGATAATTCTGATTAAAAGTGATCTATTTATTAACAAAATAGGTCACTTTATCTATCAAATTTCACCCCTCCGTTACGATAGATGCTTTTTGTCGTCATGGTTAAAAACTTTCGTTTTACCTCCCTGCTATTTCATTCCATAGTCGCGCCGATTTTTACTGTTTCTACTCCGCACTAATGAGGCAAAGACGTTGGAAAATTCGGTTGTTTCAACAACAAAAGCGCGAATTTCTGTTCCAGTTCTCGCGCTAGCGCTATACGCAGTTGCATCCGGTTATCTCATGAGCCTAATCCCGCTCATGTTGCCACACTATGGTCTTGAGTCTTCGTTAGCCAGTTGGTTGGCAAGCGTCTTTTATGCTGGCCTGCTGATTGGGGCGATGGGTATCGAACCTTTAGTAACCAAGGTCGGGCATCGTAACGCATTTGTGTGTTGCTTAATCGCCTTTATGGCGACGATTGTCGTGTTGCCGCTGGTGCCAGTCGCTAGCCTTTGGGTGTTCGCACGTTTAGTGGCGGGTATTGCTGTGGCTGGTGTGTTTGTTATTGTCGAGTCTTGGCTTTTACACGGTGACGAAGCAGCGCGTGCCAAACGCCTTGGTCTTTACATGGGATCTCTATACGGGGGCAGCGCATTAGGTCAATTGGGCATTGGCATTTTGGGTGTTTCAGGTGGCGTGCCTTTCATTGCGATTCTCAGCCTGTTGATTTTAGCGGTCATGGTGCTTGTGTTTGGTCAAAGTGACCAACCTGAGAGCCAGCACAGCACGCCGCTAACATTAAAACAGATCAGTAAGCTTAACCATGCGGCCATCATCGGCTGCATAGTGTCTGGTCTAACACTCGGTGCTATGTATGGGTTAATGCCAGTAGAGCTCCAAAATCGCGGCATCAATAACGCCGACATTGGCAGCTTAATGGCGGTGGTGATTTTGGGTGGTATGGCGGTACAGCCACTAGTCCCTTGGTTGTCAAAGTTTTTGGGCCGCACGCTTTTGATGGCTATGTTCTGTTTGCTCGGAGTGGCAGCGATTACCCTAACAACGATAATTAGCGGATTACACGCGCTGGCGATCGGCTTGTTCTTGCTCGGAATGGCGACGTTTGCCTTGTATCCAGTGGCCATTAACCTCGGCTGTGACAAACTCGAGGCGAGCTATATTGTATCGGCGACTCAGGTGATGCTGTTTAGCTACAGTGTTGGATCGGTTGCAGGTCCTGTAGCTGCCGATTGGTTTCTAGCGGGAAGCCAAGGCCTGATGGGCTACCTATTTGCAACGCTCCTGGCTACGTGTTTATACATGCTGATCGCCAGCATTAAAACTAAACGCCAAGCCGTGGCAGGCGAGTAACCGTTAA
Organism: Pseudomonadota bacterium; assembly: GCA_038533895.1. Taxonomy (GTDB): domain Bacteria; phylum Pseudomonadota; class Gammaproteobacteria; order Enterobacterales; family Vibrionaceae; genus Vibrio. The sequence goes on from JBCAXU010000065.1 coordinate 7,183, forward strand.
GGGATGCATCAGGCATCCCTTTTTGCTTCTAGCTGTTTACGGCGATGACGATTGGACGCATTGGACGCAGGTTTACCTGGTACCGCTCGTCGCTCGTGCAGCAGGTGACGAACTGCAAGCCATGGATGAGAAAGTAACATCCGCGGGCCTGCGTAACGCATCACTAAACGCATTTTCTCTTTTTGTTCGGCTTTGTAGCAATGAATCGGGCATCGATTGCAAGTTGGTTTTAACTCTCCATAAGGACAACGGTCGAGCTTGATTTGCGCATACTTCAGCAGGCTTTCGCACTCTTCACACACAGGAGAGTGTTCACCATGATGGGCTCGGCAATAGATTTTCATCATCGCTGCAACCGTTTTAAATTCGGTCAATAACGAACCACGCAGGATCTCAGGTTGTGTCATGGTCATACATCGGTGCACTGTTGATACAAAAGTAGATCTAGCGTATCACTTAACTGACTTTGAACTTTGATATAGGTAAAGCCGAGCTTAACTAACAGAGCCTGACTGGCAAGATTATCTGAGCTAGTGATGGCCACGACCTGCTCAATATCAGCGCGCCTGCGCGCGTACTCCATCACCGCTTGCCCTGCTTCATAGCCAATACCTTGTCGATAGCTACTGGGTAAATAACCGTAACCGATGTCATAGGCAGGCAAATCTGGCCGTTTGATCAATCCACACACACCGAGTGGCGCTTTGCTTTGCCGATCTTCCACCACTAACAAGCAAACACCATACTCTTCGCGCATGGCCAATATCTTATCGGCAATGTAACGCCTCGCATCCTCTAAGCTGCGAATCTGCTTGTCACCAATGTAGTTCAAGAAATCAGGTGTGTTGTAAAGGGTTTGAATAAATGACGCATCATCGTCGCTGGCTAAACGCAGAACAAGCCTTGCTGTGGTTAGAGTTTGCATCAAGCTTCTCATTAACTAGGTTAAAAAGTGAGCTTAACACCTACACTTAACGTAATACACACAAACAGCAAAAGATACCCAAGGAGTCAGGTTATGCGAGTTTTGATCCTGATGTTGCTATCGACATTGTTCAGCGCCGCGTCGATGGCCTATCCAGCCTACTCGTCTCAATGGTCGCATCGCAGTGTGATCTACTTTGCGCCGACCAACGATGAGTATGTGAAACAGTTTTTGCTTGAAACCTTAATAAATGAATGTGAACTGCAAGACAGAGACTTGGTTACCATGGTAGTGACCGAAGACGGGTTTACTCAACCGAAATGGGTAAAATTTGAGTTCAATCTCGCTGAGTTGTTCGCTGTGTATGACGTCATACCTGGCTCACATACCGCGGTATTGATCGGTAAGGATGGCAACGAGAAACTGCGCTGGGAGAAGTCCACCGATTGGGACAAAGTCAAACGGGTAATCGACCGAATGCCGATGCGCAAACAGGAAATGGCCCGCAAAGCTAGCCCTTGTTCTGCTTGATAGCGTGCGACACTCAATGGCTATTTGATCCCAAGTTGCGTAAACTTGCTGCTAACCTGGAAGTCGCAGGTAGAAGGGATCGCATGGAAGAGTATTTGGACAGAATAAAGCGTCTAGAACAAGAAAATCAGCAACTCAAGCGAGAAAATGCTCGTCTGCAAGAAAAACTTAATGTGGCTTTAGACGGCAACGGTTTGTGTTTATGGGAGCAGCATATTCCTAGCGGTACACTGACCATCTTTAATATGCAATGGGGCAAAATGCTTGGTTACCAACCTCATGAGTTAACCGCTACTGTAGATACTTGGAAGCAAAACCTGCACCCAGACGACTACGATCTCGCAGTTGGCGCGTTTGAGGATCACCTCGCCGGAAAAACCGACCTCTATCAGGTTGTTCATCGAATGGTACACAAAGACGGCAGTGATAGTTGGGTATCCGACAGGGGAAGAATTGTCGAATACGATGTTGATGGTAACCCACTTAGAATGATGGGTACACACATCGATATTACCCAAGAAAAGCGCTATGAGCAGCAATTAGCAACACTCGCAAATAGCGATCCATTAACAGGCTTACTAAACCGTGGAGCGATCGAACAAGCCTTTTACGATCAGCAGCAACATAGTGGGTCGCAGAATACCAACGCCTTAGTCTTTATTGATATTGACAACTTCAAATCAGTCAATGATGAACTCGGCCATCAAGCCGGCGATCGTCTATTGATCACTATCGCAGATAATTTAAACAGACTATGTCCTAGTGATGTCCAAATTGGCCGTCTAGGGGGCGATGAGTTCGTCATTCTGTCGCATTCTTTATCACGAGAAACGTTAATGGTTTTATGTGATTCACTGCTGAAAGACACAGTGCCACGCTATGATGAGTCGCATCAATATACTCAGATTGGATTAAGTGTCGGCGTCTGTTTTTATCAAGGCGCAGCCTACCAGTTTGAGGAGATATACCACCACGCGGACAGCGCAATGTATCAGGTGAAAAAGAATGGCAAGCATGGCATTACATTGGTCGATGTCAATGCAGGCTCTACACTAGAACTCGGAAGTTAATCCTGAGTACTAAACACAAAAAAGCCAGTCACGAAGACTGGCTATACTAATCGAGAAGTCGCGAACCTAAATAGACTTACAGGCCACAGAGTAACAAACACTAACGACTGATACAGACACTACCTTGCTCCAGTTCGACCGAGTAGACAGTAAGTTGAACATCAGCGTCTTCCTTACAAACCCCAGTGATTAAGCTAAAGTGCTGCTTGTACAAAGGAGAGGCAACACACAACTCGCCACCGATGTCACCGACTATACCTCGGCACAGCACAAAAGCTTGACCGATTGGATCCCAGTTTTGGATAGCAAACACGCCTTGGTTAGGCACATAAAACAGTGCGATTTGTTCGCCATCAATCAATGCAGCTCTACCTTGGTAAGGCGTCAGTAGCTCCAAACGACAGATTTTTATCTTATCGATTACATCCATTAGACTTCCTCCTTGACTGGGATTCTTTGGCCGCGAATTCTTTGATACGGCAATGCTTGGCTATCATCATCCGCGTTGATAAATGGCTTGAACTTGACCAGTTTATCTGGATTGTCCAACGTGCTCTTCCATTCACATTGATAGGTATCAACCACATGCTGCATTTGTGCTTCTAGTGACTGAGCGATGTTGAGTGAGTCATCAACCACGACTTGTTTTAAATACTCCAACCCGCCATCGAGGTTCTCCATCCATACCGATGTGCGTTGCAAGCGATCGGCTGTGCGCACGTAGAACATCAGCACCCGGTCAATTAATGCAACGAGTTCCAGTTTCGAGAGATCCGCAGCAAGTAAATCGGCGTGTCTTGGCCTCATGCCGCCATTGCCACACACATAAAGATTCCATCCGTTCTCAGTTGCAATAACGCCAATATCTTTACTCTGAGCCTCTGCGCACTCTCGCGTACAACCAGACACTGCAAATTTGATTTTGTGCGGCGCGCGCAAGCCCTTGTAGCGATTTTCTAGCTCAATCGCGAGGCCCACTGAATCATCAACCCCGTAGCGACACCAAGTCGAGCCAACACAAGATTTAACGGTGCGGAGTGATTTTCCGTAAGCGTGACCAGTTTCAAACCCTGCCTCTATCAACGCTTGCCAGATTACAGGAAGCTGCTCTACTTGAGCGCCAAACAGATCCACCCGTTGACCACCGGTTATCTTGGTATATAAGTCATACTTTTTCGCCACTTCGCCCAGAGCAATCAACTTATCTGGGGTAATTTCCCCGCCTGCGACACGTGGCACCACCGAATAAGAACCATCTTTTTGCAGGTTGGCCATAAAGGCATCGTTTGAATCTTGCAGCCCACTATGGTGAGGCTCCATGATGTGTTCATTCCACAGCGAAGCAAACACCGACGCTGCGGTAGGTTTGCATAGGTCACAGCCATGACCACGCCCGTGCCGTTTAATTAAGGTGTCAAAATCTTTGATCTCTTCAACCTGACAGATGTGGAATAGCTCTTGGCGCGATAGTTCGAAGTGTTCGCAAATATGGTTGTTGACCTCAACGCCCATTGCCATTAGCTCGGTATCCAACACGCTCTTAACCATGTTGCTACAGCCACCACATCCCGTTCCTGCCTTGGTCGTTGACTTGAGGGTATCTAGGTCATGGGCTCCCGCTTGAATTGCACTGACTAGATCGCCCTTGGTCATATTGTGACAAGAACAGATCATTGCGCTATCGGCTAAATCTCCCTGTAGCATTCCCGTGTCGAACAGCAGATTAGCGGCGTGGTCAGGCAAGGTAGTTTCATTGAGATAGCATTGGAGCAATGCTTCGTAGTCGGAGTTGTCACCAACTAAGATTGCGCCAAGTAATTTGCTGCCCGATTCATCCACCACCAGCTTTTTGTATATGCCCGCTACGGCATCTTGCAACACCATTTCTTGTGCTCCAGGCGTTGCTTTATGAGCATCACCAATTGACGCAACATCAACCCCAAGTAACTTGAGCTTGGTGCTCATATCCGCACCGGTAAAACCAGCGTTGTCACGATTCAGTAGCGCATCAGCGGTGACTCGAGCCATGGTGTATCCGGGGGCGACCAAACCGAATATTCTCTCTTGCCACAAAGCACATTCACCGATGGCAAAAATATTATGGTCACTGGTGCGGCATTGGTCATCAATCACCACCCCACCACGTTCACCAACTTGTAGTCCGGCTTCTCTGGCTAGCGTGTCTTGTGGTCGAATCCCTGCCGAAAAGATGATGACATCGACCTCTAGTGGCTCAGCATCTGTAAACACCATGCGATGTTTTGCGTTTTCACCATCACAAATTCTTTCTGTGGCTTTTGAGGTGTGTACCGTTAAGCCAAGTTGCTCAATCTTCTCTTTCAATACCTTTCCTGCTGCGTCATCAAGCTGAACAGGCATCAAGCGCGGGGCAAATTCAACCACGTGAGTTTCTACACCCAACAGTTTGAGTGCATTCGCCGCTTCTAACCCAAGCAGACCTCCACCAATCACCGCGCCTTTTTTGGCACCCTGACAGGCTGTTTTAATTTCAGAGAGATCATCCAAGGTGCGATAAACAAAGATATTGTCACGATCTTTACCTTCAATCGGTGGGACAAACGGATACGAACCGGTAGCAAGCACTAACTGGTCATAACCCATCACACTGTCGCCATCCAACATCAATCGCTTGTTCTCTCGCTCGATCTTAGTTACTTGGCTGCCAAGTAATAGTTCGATCCCGTGTCTGCTGTACCACTCCTCACTGCTTAACATCAAATCCTGATGGCTCTTGCCGGAGAAAAGCGACGAGAGCTGGACTCGGTCGTAAGCAATAAACCGCTCTTCGCCGATCACAGTAATACGCTTTTCTAAATGTGCTCCGCGCTCAACAAGTTGAGCAACAAGATGATGGCCAACCATACCGTTACCAACGATGACTAAATGTTCCATTCGATGACTCCTTTAAGCTGTTTGGGCAGGCACGTCGAGCGTTTTTTGCTCGCTGCTTTTTGGTTGAACGCTTGTTTTGGATTGTTTTTCATACAAGAAGCGCAATACGGATTGGCGATATTTTTGATAACTCGGGTCATCGGCTAGCGCGACGCGATCCCTTGGCCGAGGTAAATCAATCGACAACACTTCACCAATCGTTGCAGCAGGTCCATTAGTCATCATGACAATTTTGTCTGACAGCAATACCGCTTCGTCGACATCATGGGTAATCATGATCACTGTGTTGTTAAGCTCGGCCTGAATCTGCATCAGTGAATCTTGCAGATGCGCTCTTGTTAGTGCATCGAGTGCGCCAAAGGGTTCATCCATCAGCAAGACTTTGGGCTGCAGCGCCAATGCTCGCGCAATACCAACACGCTGCTTCATCCCGCCTGAGATTTCATCTGGCTTTTTGTCTGCCGCATGCGACATCTGAATCAAGTCGAGATAGTGCTCCACCTGCTGTTTGATCCATTGCTTGGTATTTACGCCCTGTGAGCAGTGTGCGGCGATCTGTTTGACGGCCAACTCAACGTTTTGATACACGGTTAACCAAGGCAGCAATGAGTGATTTTGAAAGACCACCGCGCGTTCTGGGCCTGGGCCACTGACTTCGCGTCCATCAACAATCACTCCACCATCGGTCGGTAGATGTAAACCTGCAACTAAATTAAGCACCGTCGACTTGCCACACCCAGAGTGACCAATCAAGGAAACAAACTCACCTTTTTGAATTTGCAAATTAACGTTTTTTAGCGCGATGAACTCACCGTTTGGCGTCGGGAATCTCATCCCCAACTGAGTTAAATCAAGTAAAGGTTTAGACATAGGAAACTCCTTTTATCGCAATGCCTGTTGTTTATTCCAAGACAACCATTTTTGTAGTTGCAACATGCCACGGTCGAGCAACAAACCAATAAAGCCAATCGTAATAACTGCCACCATGATGCGTCCCAATGATTCTGAGCTACCATTTTGGAACTCGTCCCAAACGAATTTTCCAAGCCCAGGGTTTTGCGCCAACATCTCAGCCGCAATCAACACCATCCAAGCAATACCTAGCGACAAACGCAGGCCAGTAAAGATCATTGGAATGGCTGAAGGGAGCACGATCACGCGAATATGTTGCCACCAAGAGAGTTGAAGTACTTTGCTGACATTGAGTAAGTCTTTATCAACGCTGGTTACGCCAACCGCGGTGTTTATAAGGGTTGGCCATATGCTGCACAGGGCGACGGTCAGCAGTGAGTTGACAAAAGATTTGGCAAACATGGGAGCGTCACTGACGTAGGTTGCACTAACCACCATGGTCACTATCGGTAACCATGCGAGGGGCGAAACTGGCTTAAGCAACTGAATAATGGGGTTAAAGGCCTGATAAGCACCGTGATTTAAACCCAGAACAATACCGAGCGGAATCGCAATAGCGGTAGCCAGTAAAAATCCGCTCGCTACTGTGATTAAGCTAGTGGCAATTTGGTCGAAAAAGGTAGGCTTGCCCGTGTAAGGTCTGATTTTAACCTCGGCCTCAGGGTTTTTAGCCAGTTTTTTCGCGTTGCGCTTCTCTTGTCGCTCAATAAACGCAACCGCTTTGGCTCTTTCCTCCCAGTGTTCATTCACTAAGTTTCCTAACTGTTGAAACGTTTGGGCAGGGCCTGGCAAGGTACCCAGTGATGTTTCTACCTGACGCGCGCTTAAGTGCCACATCATTAAAAACATTAAGATGCCAATGATGGGTAGCACGAAGGCTTTGCTTTTGTTCGCCACCAACGCCCTACTTGGAACTAACGAGATAACATTGCTCGACATAACGACTCCTATACATCCCTGTTATTGTTGAGTAGGAGGGACACAAGCCCCTCCAAATGGGTTCTAAACTTTGTCTTTGCCTTTTAGGCCAATTGAAAATTTCTCTAGATAGGCGTTTGGTGTACGACCGTCATAGACGATGTTGTCGATAAAGTGTTTTTGCGGAGCGCGAAATCCGTCTTCTTGCTCGAAGTTAGGAAAGTCTTTGCTGGTTAACACTCCATCGTCAATCAAAGCTTCAGCCGCTTGCTGGTAGATATCTGGGCGATAGACTTGCTTGGCGATGTCCATGTACCAATCATCCGACTTCTCTTGTGGGATCTGACCCCAGCGACGCATTTGCGTGAGATACCATATTGCGTCACTGTAGTACGGATAGGTCGCGTTATACCGAAAGAAGACGTTGAAATCAGGTACATCACGGACGTTGCCTTTTTCGTATTCAAAGGTACCTGTCATAGAATTAGCGATAACTTCGAAGTCCGCGCCGACATACTCACTTTTCGCCAGTAGCTTTACTGCTTCAACACGGTTGGCGTTGTTGTTTTCATCCAGCCAGTGGGCTGCGCGAATCAAAGCTTTAACCACACGGATATGGGTGTTAGGGTATTTCTCTGCCCACGCTTTTGACACACCAAAGACTTTTTCTGGGTTGTTTTTCCAGATTTCGTAGTCAGTAACGACTGGCGCACCAATCCCTTTAAATACCGCCTGTTGGTTCCACGGTTCACCTACGCAGTAACCTTCTATGGTGCCCGCTTCCATTGTCGCAGGCATTTGCGGCGGCGGCGTTACGCTGAGCAGTACATCGGCGTCTAGCTGACCACTGTTGTCACCTGACTCTGGCGCGTAATAGCCTGGATGAATTCCTCCTGCAGCGAGCCAGTAGCGCAGCTCATAGTTGTGAGTAGAAACCGGAAACACCATTCCCATATTGAAAGGTTTACCCTCATCAAGGTAGCTCTCGACGACGGGTTTAAGGGCATCGGCTTTGATTGGGTGCACTAGCTTTCCATCCGCTTCGGTGGGGATGTTTGGTTTCATCTGCTGCCAGGTTTTATTCGACACCGTAATCGCATTGCCGTTGAGATCCATACTAAATGCGGTGATAACTTCCGCCTGAGTACCGATTCCAATTGTTGCGCCCAAGGGCTGACCAGAAAGCATATGGGCGCCATCCAATTCGCCGTCGATCACTCGGTCAAGCAGTACTTTCCAGTTTGCTTGCGCTTCTAATGTGACGTAGAGACCTTCATCTTCAAAGAAACCTTTCTCATAGGCAACGGCCAATGGTGCCATGTCAGTTAACTTGATAAAGCCGAATTTAAGATCTTCTAGCTCGGGTTCACCCAATTGGGCGAAAGTGGTCGGCACATAAAAGGTGGTGGTGAGTGCAGCGCCGATTAAAGTACGCTTGATGGTTGATGTCCATTTCATAAGTTTTCTCCAATAAAAAGGCGCTACGTCTCCGAAGAGTCGTAGCGCCATTGCATCCTTGTTCATTACCGCCGTTGATAATTAAAGGTTACGTTTATACAAATTGTCCGTTTTACTGTTTTAGTCTTTCCAAGTAGCATGCCAACTTATTTTATTTTTTATTATCAACAACTTAGAATACATCACTCTCAATCTCGCGCTAGCCTTGCTTAGCTTTAGTGCATGTCGCACCATTGCGGAATTTTTCGCCTAACCCTAAAGTGGTAAAGCAATTACTTAAGCGCCTCCAAGGTTTGCAGCAAATTGCGCGCAACTTGCGCCAGTGTTTGACTCGATTGCATCGCCGACTTGCGCATCGCTTGATAAGCTGCATCTTCATCCACTTGATGCATCTTCATCAACAACCCTTTTGCCTTTTCGATCAACTTGCGCTCCTCTAATCGTGACTCCAGTTGTTGAATTTCACCTTCCAGCGCCGCTAAGGACTGGCGAACTTGATGAGCATTAACTATCCAAGGAGAAAGAGAAAACTGTGTATCAGCCGGAATAAGAACATAGTCCATTTGTTCCGGTAACCGACTGATATCATTTTGATTAAGTTGTTTAAGCACCACAAGCAAGGGGTGCTTTCTCACGCGGCACTCTTCAATAATTAGACGTAACTCTGCGCTAGGTTGTAACCAGCCCACGACAACATGAGCACCTGGTCCGCGCTCCAACATTTTTTCAAATTGGTTTAGCTGACAACTGACGATGTTGTCGAATTCAACCGCAAGCTGAGTGGTTAAACGCGCTAATTCTTCTACGCGATCACTGCAAATAATTAGCGGAATTTTGGAGAGATTGTTGTGCATGAACATTCCTTGTTGTGCTCTTTAATAATTAGAGACATTACAAGGAATGTGCCAACTGAAATTTGAGTTAGGTAAGCAATGATTTAGAGCAGTATTTGGACCAATACAGATACGCTTTTTCAAACGCTTGCTCAGCATCGTTTGATTCAGCGAATAGTGTTGCCGCCATGGTTGATACTATGGTGTTAGCCATAAAATTAAGTTCGCTTTGCGCGCTGCCAAATTGACATTGTTTAGGCAACGGAATGTCCGTGAGCATTCTCTCTACCCAATAATGCGACTCCACGCCACGAGGTGTACTAACCCACACTGTTTGGCTGACCTTAGGGTTATATTCTGACTCGCCAGATTGGCCTTTAAACGACACCACGGCGTGGCTCGTCAAACCAATTTCACTTTCTACTTCGGCGTGCAACTGTTGAAATCCAGGATGAAAACTGCCACGTAATCCTAATTTAGCCCCGCCAGGATTGAGCGCTCTGACCACAGTATTGATCGGTGTACGTAAACCGTAGCGATTCTTCCAACCAATCATGGTCTCTGCTTGGGGAGCAAAATGTTCAAGCGGGAGATAGGCAATACCTTGGCTGTCGAGCAGCTGCTTCGCGTCATCCGGTGATTCGGCCAGTTGAATATCAAACTTCGCTAGATAGTCTTCGGCATGCAAACGCCCTGCTGGTCTGTCGTGATAACCGTGCAGCAAGACTTTATAGCCGTTATCAGAGAGTATTTTGGCTGCCAGTAAGTGCCACGGCTGTCCTGCACTGGTACGTTTACCGGCATAACACGGCCAGTCAATATCGGCACCTAAACTCGGTATACGCGACTGAAACGCTTTGACAAAACCAGCGATTTCTTGCTTGGTTTCATTTTGTACCCGAATCAGCATCAGTAGCATTGCCATCTGATCATCACCACAGTGACCATCAAGATACTCATCCATGACCTGGTAAGCTTGTTCAAACGTCAGCGGCTTACGTCCGCGTTCGCCACGACCAACGGTGCGAATACATTCCAAAATTATGCTCATACTGCCTCTTGAGAGATCACCGACTTTATCGTCCTGTTAAGTTCTTTGCGCAGTTTGACCACTTCGCCCAAGATAATCAATGCCGGACTGACACCTTTTAATTCAATGGCCTTCGCCGCTAGTGACCCCAAGCTGGAAACATGCACTTTTTGCTGGCGGCTACAGCCGTGAGTGATAATCGCGAGCGGAAAGCTCGAATCCAGCCCTTGTGCTATCATGCCTTGCTGTATCTCTGCTGCTTTCTCTAAGCCCATATAAAAAACTAACGTCTGCCCAGCGTTGACCAGTTGCGACCAAGCAGGCAGTGCCCCTGTCACGACTTGTCCGGTAACAAAGGTGACGCTTCTTGCTACTTGCCTATGCGTCAACGGAATCAGGGAGGAAGCTGCACAACCAATAGCCGCGGTAATACCGGGAATGACTTCAAACTCAATCTCGTGCTTGGCCAGCAGTAAGCCCTCTTCCCCACCGCGACCAAAGATAAAGGGGTCGCCACCTTTTAAGCGGACTACCCGCTTACCGAGCTTGGCGTATTCGACCAAAATCTGGCTGATCTCTTCTTGCTTTAAACTCGGCTTTCCACAACGTTTACCGACATAGATCTGTTGGCAGCCGGGTTTGGCAAACTGCAAAATCTCTTGATTCACTAAGCGATCAAAGACAATAACCTCTGCCTGCTGAATCGCTTTCAGGGCTTTGATAGTCAATAATTCTGGATCGTTGGGACCAGCCCCCACCAGTTGCACCTTGCCATAGCGACTCGCGTGAGAGTGAGCCTCATCGTTACTCGCGATAGAATGTTCAATATAGCGGTGGGAAATAAAACCAGCGCCACGTAAACCCAATTGTGAGCCTTCTCTGTTGGTAATGTCTGATTTCATCACTCGCTCCTATTTCGCAACTAAAATGGTTTGTTGATGGCGGCTAATCAATTGCTCGACTTGTGGTAAGCATGAGCCACAGTTGGTGCCGCATTTCAGCTTGCTTTGAAGTTGATTGAGATTGCTGCAATGGCCGCTTTCAAGCTCGCGAACGATTTGTTTGTCATTGACGCGGAAACAGCTACAGATAAGCTCACTCGACTCTTGCTGCGCAGCAATGGCGAGTAGCGAAGAAAAGCCCAGTGGCTTGCCGACCAATAACGCCAACTCTGACACATCAGTGACGATAGGCTGACCAGACACCATCAGTATCGAGCGAATGACTCGCTCTTCGCCTACCTCATCGTAACCAACCGTGAGCCAACCTGATGTAAGTTCAAGTACCACTTTGCGTTTATGCGGTGTTTCACCAAGATCTTCCGACACGCTGCGATCAAGGTTTTGTGTATCGGCAAAGCGCCAAACACCAATGCGCTCTTCGCTTTGAAACGACTGATAGGCGAAGTTTCTCTCGACGAATCGTTCTCCTAAGTAAAGCCCGTAAGCTTTAACATCAACGGCACGGATGGTGACAGACTGCGATTTAAATGCTGGCTGCCCAGAATGCGGGTCGACGCTACGGCTTATAACGGCATTAACCTGACTTTTGCAACCATACTCTCCTGCCCAGTGCATCGACATAAACAGTTGTCGCGGGCCAAGTCCATCATCAATCGCAGCTTTAGCTACAATGCTGTGCTGGGTATCTTCACCCGTTAGTGCAACTAACTCGCCTTCCTTAATGCCCATGTAAGCTGCAGAGCGTTGACTCATGTATACCGTCGGCTCTGGCTCTGTAGCAGCAAGGTGAGAGATATAACCTGTGCGAGTCATAGTGTGCCACTGATCCCTCTGACGCCCAGAGTTAAGCCACCACACAGATTGGCTATTTTTTCTTGGGATAGCAGGGACCACAAATCGCGCTTTTCGGTCTGGGAAACAAAACTGACCGTCAGCCAAAGGTCGCTGACCGCCCCATTGAACTGGCTGCCAGTTAAGGTACTCTTGATCACTAATTTGCGAATACTCTGATAAGTCGAGCAGCCGTTCGCTGTTTTTATTTAGGCCTGTCATGTCCGCATATTCGCGGAACACATCGGCTTCCGTAGCAAAATCAAACGCATTGGCTTTTTCCATCAATTGACACAGCTTCGCACCTACATCACAAACCGCGCGCCAGTCCGATTTTGCCGCCCCTTTGCTCTCGATAAACTGACGTTGACGCGTGAGCATGCGCTCAGAGTTGGTCACCATACCTTGCTTCTCACCCCACCCTGCGGCTGGCAATAGCAAGTCGGCATACTGCGCGACGTCTGAATCTGAGGTCACGTCGGAGACAATCACCAGCGGACATTTTTCTAAGGCTCTTTTCACAAAGCTATTATCAGGCATGGATACCACTGGATTGGTTGCCATAATCCAGATCACCTTGATATCTCCACGCTCTACCGCGTCAAACATTTCGACCGCTTTAAGACCTGGTGTTGTCGCTAAATTGTCGGTTTGCCAAAACTCACTCACCAGTTTGATAGACTCTTGATCAAAGCCGCGATGTACCGCAAGTTGATTGGCTAACCCACCCACTTCTCGTCCTCCCATCGCATTGGGTTGGCCTGTGATGGAAAACGGCCCTGCGCCTTGATAGCCGAGCTTGCCAGTCGCTAGATGGACATTGATGATTGCGTTGCCTTTGTCTGCCCCATATTGAGATTGGTTTACTCCCTGACAAAACAGGGTGATGGTTTTACGGGTATTAGCAAACCAGCGATAAAAAGTTTTCAGTTGCTCCTGGCTAAGACTAAGCTGATCACTCAAACTATCTAACTCAAATTCCTTACCGCGCACCGCATCACTCAGTGCTGAAAAACCACAGGTATGCTGCGCCACATAGTCCTCATCGACGACACCTCGATCAAGGCAATATCTTACCAAGCCATTAAACAACGCCGTATCACCATCGCTTGGGATAGCCAGATGAAGATCAGATTGCTGGGCGGTGACGGTTTCACGTGGATCAATCACCACCATTCGAAGTTCTGGATTGCGCTCGCGCGCTTGTTGAATGCGACGAAACAAAACAGGGTGAGTCCATGCGGTGTTTGCGCCACAGATAACGATGAGATCCGCATCATCGATGTCGTCATAGTTCACCGGCACCACATCTTCACCAAATGCTCGATTGTGTGCCACAACCGCAGACGACATACACAGGCGAGAGTTAGTATCAATATTCGCGCTACCAACTACCCCTTTCATAAACTTGTTTGCGACATAGTAGTCTTCCGTCAAAAGCTGACCTGAGACATACATTGCGGTTGAATTTGCTCCATGTTGCACAATGGCATCATGGTACGCGCTGGCGATCATATCCGTGGCTTGTTGCCAAGTGATCTCTCGGCCATTTAATTTTGGATAGAGTAAGCGCGAAGGCATCGCCAGACTTTGCGCCAGCGCGGAACCTTTAACACATAAAGCACCATGATTAGCAGGGTGTTGTTTGTCACCTTCAATCCCCAACGCGTTAACTTCTACCCCACAGCCAACACCACAATATGGACACGCTGTCTTTGTACATTCCCTTGTCATCACTCACTCCTTAATACAAAAAGCCTCCTCCACTTTCTGAGTGAAGGAGGCTTCATTGCCTGTGACCTTGTTATAGATTCTGCGCTCGACCACCGTCGACAAGAGTTTAATAGCAATTAAGGTGCCAATAAGAATAACTTGTTTAAATTCAATCGCATAGAGTTAGACAACTTATGCGCATTGCACCAAATAGGTGCTTACGCATCACAATAAAATGCGCACCGATAGGAGCAAGGTCATGATTGCAGTAGATAATGATGACACGTGGTAAAAAGCAGACGCAAAAAAGCCAGTCACGAAGACTGGCTTTTCGAATGGATGGAGGCGCGTCCCGGAGTCGAACCGAGGTCCACGGATTTGCAATCCGCTGCATAGCCACTCTGCCAACGCGCCAAACCAAATTGTCTCGATAAGAGATGGTG
>JBCAXU010000066.1:0-21663 GCA_038533895.1 Pseudomonadota bacterium
GCTACGACGATTGATGGGTGTAGCCGATCAGATCGTAACTTCCTGATTTAGTTCCATCGAATTACGCAACAAAGCCCTTAGTAGCTAACAACAACGAAAAGTTCCCTGCTGATGATGCCAATCAAGATGGCGTGTCGAAAACATCAGCGCAGTGACTCAGCGTCATCTAGACAAGTGCAATCAATTCAGTGAGTTAAAATATGGGGTCGAAATTCGCAGATCCAATGTTCAAATATTGAAAACTTGGCTTTCTTGACCTTTATTTGATAATGAGCACAAACCTAGTTAAATCAGCATTATGTCATTAAGAAATCAATCATGGTGCCGATACAAGGTGTGGATTGAGTCGTGTGTATCAATTGAGCGGCAGACAATGACACGCCAATCCGATATTTACTCTATATCAAAAAGCTTGAAAAGGCAGAGAGCATGAAACTGAATTCAATCAGCATAAAACAGAAAGTGGTCGCAGGTATTACCTTTGCGGTGTTGGCGTCGACCATCATCGTTGGGGTGATGGCGCAACGTCAGGCGCGAGCGGTATTAGAAGACCGATTGATTAATTATGAGGTGCCCGCCACCCTTGAGCAGATCAGTGGGCAAATAGATGAAGAAGTCAGTCAACTTCTTGCCGCGGCGAAACAGATTGCCGACAACGAGTTTATCAAGCAAGCCATTGATACGACGTCTATCTCACCCGAAGTAGAAGCGCGTCTGGTCAAGCAACTCAACAATATTCGCGCCCAGTATCAGCTAAATGATGCGTCGGTGGCGAACCGTGACACCGCTTACTACTGGAACCAAAACGGTTTCTTGCGTCAGTTAAACCAGCAACAAGATGGTTGGTTCTTTGGATTTAAGCAGTTTGGCAACGCAACATCGGTCAGCATTTTCCAAGAAGCGAACGGCGATGTGAAAATGTTCACCAACTACCAGAACGTGAATGGCATGTCGATGTCGGGCTTGTCCAAATCGATGGATGATATGGTTGCCCTGCTTAATGGGTTCCAAATTGAAGAGTCGGGTTTCGTATTTCTTGCTGATGCAGAGGGACAAGTCCAGATTCACCGTGACAGCAGCAAAGCGAAATCAACCCTAGCCAAGCTATTTGGTGGTCGCGCTTCCGAGCTGCTCAATAAATCTTCATTTAACTTGATTGATGCGGTTTACGAAGGACAAAACGTGTTGGTTGCCACCAGTTTTATTCCGTCGATGAACTGGTTTGTGGTTGGCGTGATCCCCGTCGACGAGGTGTTTGCTGAGCTTAACGCAGTCGCCACGCAAATGATGCTGACAACCATCGTTGTGGCAGCGCTGTTTATCTTGATGGGGCTATTCCTCGCGAATGGTATCGCACGCCCAATTCAAGCCATTGCGGCACGCTTTGTTGACTTAGGTAAAGGTGACGGCGACTTGTCTCAACGTATTGAAGTGAAAGGTCGTGATGAGATTGGCCAGCTCTCAGAGGGCTTTAATGGCTTCATCGAGAAAATCCATCAGTCGATGAAAGAGGTGGCCTCAACCAGCCATGCTCTTCAACAAGCCGCGGAGGGGGTGTCTACTAAGTCGCACACCACGCACAATAACAGCCAAGTTCAGCGTGATCAGACGATACAAGTGGTAACAGCGATTAACCAGATGGGCGCGACCATCAGTGAGATCGCGAGTAATGCGGCAACCGCCGCCGAGACAGCGTCAACGGCGTCAGACAACACCCAAGAAGGTCAAAACGTGGTCAATAAGGCCAAAGAGGCGATCAGCCGCTTGGCGCTGGACATCGAAAATACGGGTAAAGTTGTGGAGCAGTTGGCCTTGACGACTCAAGATATCGGCTCGATTCTAGATGTGATTCGAGACATCTCTGAGCAAACCAACTTGCTTGCGCTCAATGCTGCGATTGAGGCGGCTCGTGCTGGTGAGCAGGGGCGCGGCTTTGCGGTCGTGGCTGACGAGGTACGTAATTTGGCGAGCCGCACCGCCGATTCGACGGAAGAGATTCAGAAGATGATCAATCAGTTGCAAGGCGATGCGAAAGACGCGGTGTCGGCGATGGAAGCCGGTAAGAGCGTAACCGGTGAAGGCGTATCGGCGTCAGACGAGGCGGTTGAAGTCTTAGTGCGTATTTCAGAGCGCATTCACGACATCTCAGATCGTAATACCCAAGTGGCTACCGCAACGGAAGAGCAGTCTACGGTGGTCCACACCATCAACCAGAATATCGAAGAGATCAACGCGATCAACGAAGTCACCACAGGCACAGCCGAAGAGCTAGCGGCGGCAAGCACCGAGTTGAAAGAGCTTTCTCAACGTCTCGACCGCATGGTGGGTAGCTTCAAGCTGTAAAGCGAGCGCGATACTGGCACAACGGGGGCTAAGTGGGTTAAACTTAGCCCCAGTTATTTTGGTTAAAAGGTAAGTGAAGTCATGAGCGATTTCGAGAAAGAGCTTGAGCAAATGTCTCAAGAGATGGGGAGCGAACCAGAAGTCGCGCTGCCATCTCTAGAAGAGCAACAAGCGATTGCGCAAGAGCTGAAAAAGCTGGAAGCAGAGGGCAAGTTGACGCCGGAAGTATTAGAGCAGTACTTTGGTAAGTTTTACGCCAAATCAGATAAGCCAGTGCACTAAATCAGCGCTAGTAAAGAGATAGGTCGCTCAGGCGGCCTTTTTTATTGTTTCGGAGCCCATTATGTTTATCGTTTACCGCTTGGTGAAACTGGCCGTCATTTGTGCGCTGTTTTTCACCCTATATGATTGGATAGCCTTTGGTGAAATCATCTGGGTGGCGCGTCTACTCGCAGAGCTTGGCCTCTAATATGCGGTCAATAAAAAAGAGCGACATGAGTCGCTCTTTTTGTGTCGATACAGTCAGATTATTTAACGGTCCAGCTGACCGTTTCACCCGCGCGGATTGGCACCACCACGTCTTGACCAAATGGCATGCTTTCCGCGACCGCCCACTCTTGCTTCGTGAGGGTCACCGTATCTTGGTTGCGCTCAATTCCGTAGAAGTCCGGGCCATTGTGGCTAGCAAAGGCTTCTAGGTTCTCAAGTTTACCTTCTTGCTCAAACACTTCAGCATACAGCTCCAGCGCTGCATGTGCTGTGTATGAACCAGCGCAGCCACAGGCAGCTTCTTTCATCCCTTTGGCATGGGGCGCAGAATCTGTGCCCAAGAAGAACTTTTTACTGCCGCTGGTGGCGGCCTCTATCAACGCAAGCTGGTGGGTGTTGCGTTTTAGGATAGGTAAGCAGTAAAAATGAGGCTTGATGCCGCCGACCAACATATGGTTTCGGTTGTACAGAAGGTGGTGCGCGGTGATGGTCGCAGCCACGTTGTCGTTGGCATTTTTAACGAAGTTGGCCGCATCTGCTGTAGTGATGTGCTCAAGCACAATCTTTAGATTTGGAAAATCGTTGACGATAGGCGCTAACACCGTATCGAGAAAGGCTTTCTCACGGTCAAAGATATCGACATCATGGTGGGTGACTTCGCCGTGGACTAGCAACAGCATGCCGACTTCTTGCATCGCCTCAAGAACGTGGTAAATGTTCTTTGCGTCAGTGACACCTGAATCAGAGTTGGTCGTTGCGCCTGCAGGGTAGAGCTTGGCTGCCACCACAGCGCCAGACGCTTTGGCTTTGCGAATCTCGTCAGGGGTGGTGTTGTCAGTTAGGTAGAGAGCCATCAAAGGTTGGAACTGCTCGCTTGGCTGCTGGGCCATAATGCGTTCACGGTAAGCGAGCGCCATTTCGGTGGTGGTCACAGGTGGGACAGTGTTTGGCATGATCAGCGCGCGCCCATTGTAGCGGCTAATGTCTCGCACGGTATCCTTGAGCACCTCGCCGTCACGTAAGTGAACATGCCAGTCGTCAGGACGTGTGATTGTAAGTGTTGTCATTATTGCTCCCACCATTGATTGAGTTGTCTGATTGGAGCCCAAACGTGGCGAAAACTGTGAAGGCAAACGCTTACGCTTAGGCGACAGGATGATAGAGCAAAGCGGTTTCTATTTCACCCCTTTTTTCATCGATACAGCGACTTAATGGTGATTAAGCGTTTAACGTACCGTCAGCCAAAGTGCGTGAATCGACCCCGGAACAAAGAAGAAAAAGGTCAAAATGAGGTTGATTAAAAAGTCTTTGCCCAACCCTTTATCAAGAAACACCGCCACAGGTGGTAGAAAAATACATAAGATGATCATCACAAGTTTGTTCATTGCTGCTCCTAGCTGATGGATTACGCCATCAGTATAGTCGGCTTTGCTCGCTACTTGGCACTGTGTCGATTTCAATATCAAAGCTTAGATTGGCGCAGTACGCTTTTCCGTGGGCATTTTTGTTCGCTGCGGCGAGAAAAGCTCATCAAATTGAGTATACTGATGCGACAATAATGGATGCTTAGGATTAGCAATGTCAGCCTCAACTCTTTCTCAAATCAATGTTTATCCGGTTAAATCTGTCTCTGGTGTCTCACTCTCTAGTGCTTGGGTCGAAAAGCAAGGCCTGGTGTTTGATCGCCGTTTTATGCTTGCGTTAGCCGATGGTTCTATGGTCACTGCACGCAAATATCCGCACATGGTGACCGTCAAATCGACACTCACAGCCGATGGTTTGATCCTTACTGCCCCCGGCCATGATCCACTGCGTCTTCGTTATAGTGAATTCAAGATGCAACCCACCCCTGCGACGGTATGGAGTGATGACTTTAGCGCCTATACCACCACCGATGATGCTGACGATTGGTTTAGCGCGGTGCTTGGTCAACGCGTCGAGCTACTCTTTTGCGGTGAGCAGTCTAATCGGGTGCGAGAAAAGTTAGGCCACAACGTCAGTTTTGCTGATGGTTACCCGCTGCTGGTGATCAGTGATGCCTCTTTGGCCGAACTCAATCGCCGCAGCCCTGAAAATCACTCGATGGATCAGTTTCGCACCAACTTGGTGGTCTCGACCGACGAGCCGTTTGCCGAAGACAGCTGGAAGCGGATTCGTATTGGTGACGTAGAGTTTGAGGCGGTCAAGCCCTGTGAGCGCTGCATTTTAACCACGGTCGATGTTGAAACCGGTGAGTTCAGACCGACCAAAGAGCCGCTAAGAACGTTATCGCAGTTTCGTGCCAACAAATTTGGTGGGGTGTTCTTTGGCCAAAACTTGGTGGCGTTAAATGAAGGCACCATTCAACAAGGTGATCAGGTTGAAGTGCTGGAGTACAAAGCCAAAGAGTCGTACGCAGACAATAGCCGCAGCAAGATGATCATGACCTGTGTTGAGCGCGAAGAGATCGCTCGAGACTTTGTCACGTTTTGGCTTGAGCCACAGCAAGGTGAGGCACCAAGCTATCAGCCTGGTCAGCACTTACCGATTTCGATTCAAGTCGATGGTGAAACAATTGGACGACGCTACACGCTCTCGTCCAGTCCTTCGAGGCCTGGGCGTTTAGCCATCTCGGTGAAACGTATTGACGGTGGCCGGGTCTCGAACTGGTTAGTCGATCATCTTCAAATTGGTGATACCTTAGACTGCGAACAGCCCGACGGCAGCTTCCATCTTGGCAACAAGTCCCACTCTCCTCTGTTGCTCTTATCGGCAGGCAGTGGTGTGACGCCGATGCTATCAATGCTGCGTTATCTTGCTGATCACAATCAGCTCGATGATGTGGTGTTTTATCATCAATGTCGCAGTGTCGAAGACATCCCGTGTCGTGATGAGTTGGAGCAATTGCGGGCAGAGCACTCTGGTCTGACAGTCCTGATATCCTTGTCGCAAGCGCCGCTAGATTGGTTTGGCCTAAAAGGGCGATTTACCCTATCGCATCTTAAGCAAATTAAGGATGTTGAGCAGCGTCAGGTGTTTGTGTGTGGGCCGGATGGCTTTATGCAGAAAGCGAAAAATTTACTGTTGAAGAAAGGTTTGCCCGAAAAGCAGTATCATCAAGAAGCCTTTGGGGTAAGCAGTACGAGTTCGCAGCCGCTCGCCTCAGTAACCATCAATGTCAACGGCCAAGCATTTAGTGGCGATAATCAAAAAACATTGCTTGAACAAGCCGAAGACGCCGGTATTGCGATTGCCAATAGCTGCCGAGCAGGGTTGTGTGGTGCGTGCAAAGTGACGCTGGACGCTGGGCAAGTGCATCACCCTGACGTGCCGGCATTGCCAAAGAGTGAACGCCATCAAGGTCAGATCCTTGCGTGTTGTAGCGTACCACAGACCGATATAGACGTGAGCGCGTAACGCTGGCCGGCGGCGGTGTTGTAAACAGGTTTTGCAGCACCGCCGTTAGCCTATCAAGTGGCGGCGCGGCTGAGTTTGCGCCTTAGTTTTATTTGTGACAACGCCACCCCGCATATCACCATCATCCCACCGCTAAGGTGATAAGTGTAAATCGCCTCTCCAAGCCAAGTGGCGGCCAAACAGAGTGCCACCACAGGCATCAAGTTCATAAACATCGCGCTCGACTCCGCACCGATAAGGTCTATCGACTTGACCCACATCCATGGCGCAACAATAGAGGCCGCGACACCTGCATAGGCGATAAGTCCAATAGCGGATTGGTTGGGTACCAGGGTGTGGCTAGTGAGCCAAATTGGGGTCAACATGATGAGTGCCAGTACCCCTTGGATATAAACCATGGTCCAGTTGGGTAGCGGCATTTTCCAACGTTTTAACAATACGCAGTAGCTGGCGTAACAGAGCGAGGCGAGCACCATAATCGCATCTCCCTGCGTCACCGACTGATGAAGGAAAAATAGAGGATTACCCTTGCCCAGCATTAGAGCCAAACCGGCCAACGCCAATACTCCCCCAAAGAGACTGAGTATGGAAACGCCTTTGCCGAGTAGTGGCACGCTGATAAACAGGGCAAATAAGGGGACTAAAGAGCCGATAAGCGCCATGTTAGACGCCGTGGTTGAGAGCCCTGCGTAATAAGCGAGCGATTGGTTTAATACCATGCCAAGTAAGGCGAGAGTGGTCAATTTAGGTAAGTTGGCGCGTATCACCGGCCAATGCTTGATCACGCCTTTAGAGCAAAAAGGGGTCAAGATCAGCACCGCCAGTAACCATCGATAAAAGCTCATCGCGCCGGGTTCAATCACATCGGCGGCCATCTTGGTAGCGATGGCGTTGCCACCCCAAATCATGACAGTAAATAACGGCAGAAGGTAAACCATGTGTGACCCCAGAGAGATAAACGGTAGTAATAGTCTGACAGGTCTGTATGATTATATATATCGTTATAACGACATTGCGCACCATAGGAAGACAAGTTTTGAGAAAATCAGCCAAACACCTCCATCCTTCGTTATCAATCGACAAAGCACCATCAGAAGTATTTATGAATTTTGAAGCCTTTTTGTCGAATACGGAAACCCGAATGCACAGTCATCCTTGGGGGCAGGTACAGCTGATCAGTGGCGGGATCTTGGAGATGGAAGCGCAAGGAACGCGATTTCTAGCGCCGCCTCATTTAGCGATTTGGGTGCCGGCTGGGGTGATGCACACCAGTTTCAACCGTAAACCGCTGTCTTACTGCTCATTGAATATTGCTCAAAGCTTGACGGAAAACTTTCCCGATTGCACCAGTTTAATCAAAGTGACGCCGATTGTGTCGGCGATTGTGGATGATTTTCGTCAGCGCCAAATCAACATCGCAAGCACTCAACAAGATAAACGCTTGGTGCAAGTGCTGTTAGATCAGCTGGCTACCCGCGATACTCAGCACCACTTTTTGCCTTCAACGGATAACAAATACTTGGCCAAGATCTTAGCCGCGGTGGAGGAGAACCCAATCGACAACACCAGTTTGTCACAATGGGCTGAGCGAGTGCACACCACAGAGCGCACGCTGGCGCGTCACTGTCAGGCAGAGCTGGGGATGAGCTTTACCGAGTGGCGTTTGCGAGTTCGTTACCTCTACTCAATGGACTTACTCAGAAAGGGCCACTCAGTGAAAGAGGTGGCCCTCACTTTGGGTTACAATCAGGCCAGCCCATTTATCGCCATGTTCAAAAAATACTCTGGGCAAACCCCGGAGCAATACAAGAGCCGATTACTTTAACTGGGTTTGGACGTAGTCCAAACCACCGACAATGGCCGCGACTTGGGCTAGGTTGCACTCTTGAGCCGTCACTTTCGGACTATCCGGGTAAACTTCGGTCGTGGTGCCGTATGTGCAGTGGGTCACCCCGCCACACAGACCGAGTTTGACCATAGGGTATAAGATGACGCCATGCTGAACCACGGGTGAGCCAATGATCTCTCCTTTCTCATCGGCTGGGGCGATATGGGTGACTTTACTCACCGATTCGATCACCGCCGCTTGAAACTCTAGTTGTGGGTTTTCGCTGTCGCCCACAGTGTAGAAGCCATCTGGAATCATCCCTTCGATATATTCGATACCGTCTCGCGCGGCGAGGGCTGGGCGAAACTCAGACTCGTCGGTATCTGTGGTTTCATGTAAGTCGATATGAACCAATATCTTACCGTCAAGACTGGCAACCAGCGCCATCAAGTTGGCCGACTCTTCCGCAGGGGAATCGGTGTAGAACGAGCGATTAGGATCAAGGGCCAATGGGTTCCATCGGTTAATAGTTTCGTAGCCCCAAGGGCTGACGCAGGGCGCAACCACAATATTGAACTCCTGGCTGTATCGCGCCATCTCGGTGCGGGCGAATTCGAGCGCGCCGTGCACACCACTGGTCTCGTAACCGTGAACACCCCCGGTTACCAGGACAATAGGTTTGTGTGGTTGCCAATTTTTGCTCTTGATGCAATACAACGGGTAACGAGCCGGATCGTAAGAGAGCGCCCCGTACTGCTCAACATCAAATTGTTCACGCAGAGCGTCAATTTTCGGTATGACCTCTTGCTGATAGTGACGCTTGATTGAGGTTTGTGCACGCCACTGCTTGCGCTGTGCTTCGCCCCATTTTTCACCGGGTTTGCCGATCGGATAAGTGTAACTGCTGTGCATGATTGAGCCCTAACGTGGTTGGATGAGCGCCATAGCATAGAGCGGCGATGGGTGAGAGGCAATGCTCAAGGTCACAAGAAGCAGAGTGACTCAGGTATGGGTAGTCAGTGAGGCTGAACACTTTTGAATTAGCCTTCGGCTTGAACAATCTGTTCAATGGCTTCGATTAATTTTTCTGCTGTCTGCGCACCTGAAATGAGGTGTTTCTGATTGATGATAATAGCCGGGACAGCATTAATTCCCGCTTCGAGCCATTGTTGCTCTGTGGCAGCCACTGCGTCAGCCCAGCTCTGATCATGAATAATGTGCTCAGCGACTTGCGGGTCCAGTCCGACTTTGGCGGCGCATTCTATCAGTACTTTATCATCACTGACATCAAGTTGATCAGTGAAGTAAGCGTCAAATAGTGCCATTTCCAACTCCATCTGTTTCTCTTCACTTTGCGCCCACAGCAGCAATTGGTGCGCTTTTCGGGTGTTATAGATACGCATTTGGTCATAAAACTCAAACCTAAACCCTACCTCTTGGCCGAGTTGAGTCAGAGTTTGGCGAGCGGCAATGCTGGCCTCCTCACTGGTGCCATACTTTTGTTGAATGTGCTCACGCAGGTTTTGTCCTTCTGGACCCATCGCTGGGTTTAACTCGAATGGATGCCAATGAATATCCGCGCTGACGCTCGATTCAAGGCTCGACAACGCCTGCTCTAAGCGTTTAAAACCTATGATGCACCAAGGGCAAACCACATCCGAGACGATATCAATACGAACAGTGTGCATGTTGTGATCCTTCTGTGCCATTGTTTATAAGTATAGACTTACTCAAGAGGTTGAAATCAAGGTAACACAGACCTTAGCTCTACGCCTATTCACTACTACGCAAAAAATCGATTCAAGGGTGAAGAGCGACCACAGCAGGCTTTGCTATGATGCGCAGTAATGGAACACTCTGTTTAGAGTGTTGACTCCCTGAGAAAGGAATGGGTGATGAACAACTCTCACGCGACCGATGTAATACTACATGCCTTTGATTGGCCTTATGCCATGGTCGAGCAGCGTGCAAGGCAAATACAACAAGCGGGCTACCAGTCGGTACTGGTATCGCCGCCAATGAAATCGTTAAAGCGCGATTCAGGTACCGAGTGGTGGCAGCGCTATCAACCGCAAGACTACCGTGTTATCGATAACCAACTCGGAAACACTCAAGATTTTAAGCGAATGCTGGATACGCTAAAGGCGCTGGGCGTTCATGTTTATGCCGATGTGGTGTTTAACCATATGGCTAACGAGTCGGATAAGCGTAGCGACCTACAATACCCCAGTGATGCGGATTTAGCCGACTATCAACGCAACCGCGAATATTATCAAGCGCAGCGATTGTTCGGTGATTTGAGCCAGCCGCTTTTCGGCTGCTCAGACTTTGTTAAAGCGTTCGGTATTGAGGACTGGCAAGATCGTTGGCAGGTCCAAAATGGGCGCATTACTGGCGGCCCGTCTGATCCGGGCTTACCAACTTTGCGGGTCTGCCCTCATGTGGTTGAGCAGCAGCAAACCTACCTTCGCGCTCTCAAGCAGTTGGGTGTGAAAGGGTTTAGGATTGATGCAGCCAAGCATATGACCCTTGAGCACCTTAAGCAGGTATGGACGGAAGAGATTTGCCAAGATGTCCACATTTTTGGCGAGATCATTACCAGCGGCGGGGCCACCAAACCCGAATATGAACTGTTTTTGGAGCCATTTCTGGCCCAAACTCGCTTGGGCGCGTATGACTTCCCGTTGTTTCAGACCTTGTTTGATGCGTTGGATATTCAAGGCAGCTTAAAGAGTTTGGTCGACCCTTACTGTTTTGGTCAAGCGTTGTCGGAGAGCCGCGCAATCACGTTTGCAATTACTCACGATATTCCTAATAACGATGTGTTTGCCAACTTAGTGATGAGCGAAGCGAACGAGTGGTTGGCCTATTGCTATCTGCTCGGCAGAGATGGTGGCGTACCGCTTATCTATACCGACTTAAACACCAGCGATATTAAAGATGGGCAGGGAGAGCCGCGCTGGATAGGCGCATGGAAGGACGAGAAGATGCTCGCAGCCATCGATTTTCATAATCGAATGCATGGTAAGAGTATGAAAATTCTTGAGGCGTCGGATGATCTACTGGTGTTTGCTCGCGCAGACGAAGGAATTGTTATTATTAACAAATCACAGCGTGCTCAAAGCGTTGACTTTATCACTAAGTCAGAATGGCTCGATTTACTGACCTTAGAGAGCGTTGAGCCTAAAGCGGGTCGTTGTTTGGTTAAGGTGCCAGCTCAATCGGCGATGATGCTGGTGGTGATGTAGCTATAGAAAAGGCGCCAGTACGGCGCCTTTTGCTGAGGCTGATGTTGGCTCCCTTAAACGGTGAACTTATTAAGAATGGCGTCTTGCTCACGAATGTTTTCAGTCTGCGCTTGCATCGCAATATTGGCATTGGCGGCTGAGTCGGAGACTTGAGTCGACAAGTCTTTGATCTTAACCGTGTTGCTGTTGATCTCTTCAGCCACTAAGCTTTGCTCTTCGGCAGCAGAGGCGATTTGAATGTTCATGTCGCTGATGCGCTGAATCGCATCTCGAATTTGGTTAAGCGCGACGTTGGCTTCTTGCGCACGATCTACCGCACTGTCAGCGGTATTCTTACTGGTGCCCATGGCGTTAGATACCGATTTGGCGCCCGCTTGCAACTGCTCAATCATGTTGCGTATTTCGGTGGTTGACTCTTGCGTGCGCTGTGCGAGGGTGCGAACCTCATCGGCGACCACGGCAAACCCACGGCCAGACTCACCCGCGCGCGCTGCCTCGATTGCGGCGTTGAGTGCAAGTAAGTTGGTTTGGTCGGCAATGTCATTGATCACTTTTAGGATGGTCTCAATGTTGTCGGTGGCTGACTCCAAGACTTTGACCTCTTCCACTGCTTCGTCAATGGTTTGCGACAAATTATCGATGGCCCGTGTGGTTTCACTGACGACCGAGGTGCCGACGCTGGTAGCTTCATCCGCTTCGCGCGCGGCCGCAGCGGCGCCTTGAGCATTGTTTGCTACGTCGCTGGCAGTGGTCGCCATCTCGTGCATCGCTGTCGCCAGTTGTTCCAGCTCGTGTAACTGATCTTGCATTGCGGCGGCTGACTCTTGTAAACCCGTCGAGGTCATTTCTGAACCGCGCAGTATCTCTTCGCCGATCGCTTTCGATTGGCTAATTAACTGCTGCAAGCTGGAGGTGAAGTCGTTAAATCCAGAGGCAAGAATCGAAAACTCTTGATCGGTATTGGTATCAAGTCGCTTGGTGAGATCCCCTTGACCGGAAGCGACATCTTGAATCGCGTCGTTTAAGGTATCGAGCGGGCGCATTAAGGTGCGGATCAGTAGCAAGAGCACAACGATACTGATAACCAAAGCGATAATGGTGTAAATGATCGAACTAGAGCGCAGCTCAGCTAACGACTGGTAAGCAATCTCTTCGTCAAGTAGCACACCGACATACCAATCTTCGCCTGGTACTTTTGAAAAATCGAGGGTGTAGACTTTGTCATTAATCGTGGCATGCTGCGGCTCTTCCTTGATGGTGATATTGCCGAGGAAGTCTTTCATTGGCTTGCCGTTAAGCTTGGCATCTGGGTGGGCGATGGTGGTGCCGTCACCGGCGACAATAAACACAAACCCTGCGTTAAACAGATCAACCCGATTCACTAGCTCTGCAAGTGCGCCCAAGCTGACGTCGTAGAAGATAGCACCGATAAAACTTCCATTGTCTCGCACTGGGGTAGCAATTGAAACGAGGATTTCTCCGGTCGCCGAGTCGGCATACGGCGCGGTGATGATCAACTTACCGGAGTTTTTAGCGTCAATGTACCAGGGCCGTACTCGCGGGTCCCAGGTAGGACCGGGGTTCCAAGAGGGGTCATTATTGATGTTAGATCCATCTTTTTCGAATCCAAGTCCGGCCAGCAAAAAGGTGTCTTTGACGATTGGTCTAGTGATGACCTTTTCAACAGCGCTGGGAGTGAGATCAACCTCAATCATGCTGGTGGCGTAGGCGGCAATGGCTTTGCGGGCGTTAATTTCGGCGGCAGTAGTATCTCGTACCCCATCGACAATCTCGTTGACGCTGGAGGTCACTTGACTCTTGATTTCGCGCTGAACAGTGAAATATTGTTGAAGGGTCAAAAGGGTCACTGTTGCTAACAGCAAAACAGACGAAGCCGCCACAATCTTATGGCTGAATTTCATTTGTCATTCCTCATCAGTTAATAAGGTACTATTAATAAACTTATAGTTATCAAATGAGCTTTCAGCCAGAAATAGTTAAACTTTTGTATTATTTAGCGTCCCAGCAGTGCTTGCTCTAGGCTGAGGAGCATGGCGTCGTTGCCGGCAAATAGGGCTTCAACCACTTGAGCACGCTTTTTACCTGACAGCATTTGTTTGTTGGCCTCTCTGAGGCGCAAGACCAGTTGTAACTCATTGTTAAGTCGGGAGTCTTGGTTAGGTTGCCACTGATTCACTTGTTTGGTGAGCTTACTCTCTTTGAGCTCTGGTTTTAGCTCTGAGAGCTCGTCGAGTAACACCGCGAGTAAACTGCGTACACGTGTGTGGTTTTCGCCAAGTGTCTCTAATCGACTCAGCAGTGCTAATGTCAGCTCATTGAGGGTAACAAAGCCGCCTTGCTTCGCCAGCGGTGTGGCTACTCGAGAAGAGATTTCTACCACGCTCGTTTGTGTGTTTGGTGTGTAAGTGAGCGACGCTAAACTATCGAAAGGTAGCCAAAAGCTTTGTCCGGACTCAACGGCATACTCCAGTTTTCCTAGCTTGACTAGGACGAGTCCTTGCTTCACACACACCAGTTTGTGCTTTAGAGCATTTCTACGCGGCGTGGAAAGCAGGTATTCATGAGTCTCGGTTTGGTAGGAGATGGCGTGATGCATAACATTGCTCGATTAGTTTGGGGCGCTAAGATTAACGTTTATTAGTAAAAAAACCAACTTTGTGCAATCAAGCGCGCAAATTCGTATAATAACTCTGGTCTGACCTTAACGATTCTGCGAAAAGGGTAGCTGCCAAGACGCTTTTCTGCGCGTAGAATGAAGCCGCTTTTTATCTGATGTAGAACAAAATGACAACCAACAACGATCCTTTTATTGAAATTCGTCCTTACAACGACGACGAAATACCAGCGGCGATTGACCGCTTAGTTAATGATGAAGAGTTCATTAGCGCTATTTTGAAGCACCGCTTTTCCAATCACTCAGGCTGGTTTCGTACCTTGATGTCGCCTGTGGTCAAAATCTACCTGAAGATGAAATGGTCAAAACTGAACTCGGTTGAAGCGATTCAGTTAGAGGTAAAAAAATACCTAGATCAGACCTTAAAAACCACAACCCAAGGTGTCACTTACAGCGGACTCGACAAACTCGATCCAAATCAATCTTATCTGTTTGTCTCCAATCATCGTGATATTGCGATGGATCCCGCTTTGGTCAATTATGGTCTGTTCAACAGTGGCCATAAAACGGTGCGCATTGCCATTGGTGACAACTTGCTAAAAAAGCCTTGTGCGACAGAGCTAATGAAGCTCAACAAGAGCTTTATTGTTAAGCGCTCGGCCAAAGGCCCACGGGAAATGATGAAAGCGCTCGGGACGTTATCGGCCTACATAAAGCATTCTTTGGATAGCGGCCACTCGATCTGGATTGCGCAAAAAGAAGGGCGCGCTAAAGATGGTAACGACTACACCGATCCGGCTATTTTAAAGATGTTTCATGTTGAAGGTCGCAAGCAGAAGCTCTCGTTTGCCGATTACATTAAGTCGCTGAAGATTGTGCCCGTCGCCATTTCATACGAGAACGACCCCTGTGATGTGGCCAAAGCGATTGAACTGCAAGCCAAGGAGTCGCACGGTCGCTATGAAAAAGCCGAGTTTGAAGATATTCAGAGCATTATCCAAGGGATAGTGGGCGACAAAGGGCGCATCCATGTCGCATTTGGCGATGTGATAGAGCAAGACTTTGATACACCAGAGCTTTTGGCACAAGAGATAGACCGTCAAGTGCATGCCAATTACAAACTGTTTCCAATCAATCAATTGGCGGCAGGTGACGAGCAGGTGGATGAAAAAGTGAAAGCGGATTTCGCGGCCAAACTCAATACGCTTCCACCAGAAGCCAGGCCTTACTTGGTGGCAAGTTACGCCAATCCGGTGAAGAATCGTCCATAAGTCCGTATTCTCTTAGAATTCGTGATAGCTTTACTCAAAGCCAACTGTATCAACAGTTGGCTTTTTTGACCGGGGGACTTTAGCGTGACTAGGGAGCGACGGCGCCGCCTAGAGTCAGGTTGGTCGGCCATTTGGTGATCCGGTTTCCACCAAGGAAAATGTTGCCATTGACGGTCAAGGTATCGGGAAACTCGGTGATCTGCGAGCCGCCAATAAATAGATTCCCTTCGACAACCATCCCTTCTGGTAATTGCTCTAGTGGGGTTCTAATCACACTCAAATCGCCTTTTACTCGCATTCGAGGAGGGAGGCTACTCACCGGGGTGTCGGTTAAGTTGATATAGCCACCCACCTTTACCCCACGTGGCCAGCGAGTAATCTGTGCGCCAAGTAGATTGGCAAAGCCTTTAATCTTGATCCCTTTTGAAATCCGACTCAGTTGGCTATTAGATGCGTCTAAGCTACCTTGTATATCCAGTGCCTCTGGTAAGGTATTGATGGCGGTCTTGGCCATGTTGAGATTGCCTTTTATCACCAATCCGGCCGGGAGCTCGGTGTAGGGTTTGCCACGCAGGTCGAGGTTTCCATAGTTATCGAGATGATTGAGAATGCGGATTTGGTCGAGTGGCTGGGCAGCCACAGTGAGGCTAACAAAGATAAAAAGCATCAAGGAAAACAGAGCACGCATAGTCAATCATCGCTTAAGAGGATGTTTCAATCTTAGTAATCCACCTACTAAGGTCAATACTATTTGCCTTTGAGATAAAAAAAACGGGCATAGGCGCCCGTTTTCTCTCATTCATCTGCTGGTTAACGTGCTAGAGAGCGCGTCTTTAGCTCGAAAATCAGTTTTTCTGCGCTGACTTCAAATTTAAAGCGAGCAGTGAGTTGTTCAGAGTGCTCCTCAATCGAGCTGGTTTCGTACTCAACATTGGTACAAACTTGTTTGGCCAGATCGATGTATTTAGCAAGTTCCGATTCAAGCAGTGTTTTGCCTTGAGCGAAAATCGTGACCTCAGCAACATCATCGCCTTCTTTGATGATAAAGCCCATTTCTCCAGCGCAGCCGCACGCTTCACACACTTGCTCTTGTTCGCTATTCATCTCATTTATCCTCTTACAAATAATGGGGCTATTTTAGCGACTAACCCCAAGCGGATCTAGCACTATCCCTGAGTGCCAAAAATATGTCGCATTGATAGTTTTGTTAACAAGTGATTGCTAATTAAGCATTTTAATGCGAGTGATTATTATTTAATTGTGATTTGTGTCAACAATTGACGAAAATGGCGGTGATTTTTGCGTTGGAACGCTGATCCATTCGTTGTAAGAGTCAAAAAATTATTAGATCATCAATGCCCCAAAATTAAACATATAAAAACAAAATGCCTAGTAACACTAACGAAACATTGAGTTGAGTCGTTAGTACCGACTTTGTTTATTTGATGCGATTTGAATTGGCAGTCTTCAGCTACTTTGGCTGTTGCATCACACTGCATTAACAGGACAAGCGCGGTAGGGCGTTACCTTTTTTCGCCCATGATGGGCAACACAGATTGACAGAGAGAAGAGCCTGCACATGCCAAAGCGTAGTAAAGAAGATACCGAAATCACGATACAAAAAATCATGGATGCGGTTGTAGATCAACTTTTGCGTCTCGGTTATGACAAGATGTCATACACAACACTCAGCCAACAAACGGGGATTTCACGTACCGGGATCAGCCACCACTTTCCAAAAAAGACCGATTTTACCGCGGCACTGGATGGACGTATTTTTCAGATGTTTGTCGAGCATGTGGATTTTGAACAGGACATCGATGCCTTTACCGATAGTTGGGTGGCGGCGCTAGACAACAAAGAGTTCATTGCGATCTTGCGTCTTCTATTTCATCATATCGTGACCTCGCAAAGTACCCACGAGTTCGCCCGCAATGGGGTAGAACGTCTCTACGCTATGACTGAAGCGAAACTTGGTCAGGAAAGTAGCAAACAGCTCGAATGGTTAATCGGTAAGTCGCTGTTGCATATGGCCGCTTAAGCATTGCATGACAAACAATTGAGGCCCTCTCCAATGAGAGGGCTTTTTTGTGCCAATGATTCGAGGCTTGGATGATTTTTGTCCATCTGAACCTCAGAAAAGTCAATTTACTTGCCCCGATGCTTCCAGGCCGCGTTCGATCTGCTACATTGAAAAGAGCACAGTGAATTACCAAGGCTTTGTTTAGTGGGTAATTGATGTTGTTGCTTCATTGACTAAACCGCAACCCGAGAGGAGTAGAAGTACGCATGTCTTTTCCCGTTCTTATATGCGATGACTCCGCTTTAGCCAGAAAGCAGATGGCGCGCTCTTTACCCACATCGCTCAATGCTGACATTACCTTTGCCGTTCACGGAGTTGACGCACTAGATCAACTGGGAAATCAGTCGTTTAGACTGATGTTCCTGGACTTAACCATGCCTGAACTTGATGGATTCGGTACCTTGGAAGCGATTCGAGACCGGGGCATTGATATTTCGGTGGTGGTGGTATCTGGAGACATCCAACCTAAAGCGAAACAGCGGGTCATGGACCTCGGCGCCAAAGCGTTTATCCAAAAGCCCATCGACAAAGAGGCGTTGAATTCGGTTCTTAGAGAGTTGGTGGAGCCACCAACCCAGCCACGAATGGTGACCCCAACCAGCATTGAACTGCCGATTTTAAAGCGCCGAGATGTGTATATGGAGGTGGCAAACGTGTCGATTGGTCGCGCTGCCGATGCCTTAGCGCGCCATTTTGATGTATTTGTTCATTTGCCACTGCCTAATGTAAACATTTTTGAGGTTAGTGAGCTGCATATGGCGCTTAGAGACTTGGCCGATAATGACCAAGTTTCCGGTGTGTGTCAGGGGTTTAGTGGCGAGGGAATCGCCGGAGAAGCCTTGGTGTTGCTTAGTGATTCCAGTGTCTCCGACCTTAAAAAGTTGATGAAAGTGCCAGCCGATAGCGAAGAGCTCGAAGAGCTTGAGCTTCTGATGGATGTGTCGAATATTCTCGTGGGTTCGTTTCTCAATGGCTTGGGAGAGCAGTCGGAGGTTCGTTTCTTCCAAAGCTCGCCAGTCTTGCTTGGTCAGCACATTTCGATTGATTCGGTAATTGAATCCACCACCGGCGCGTTCAAGAAAACCATGACTTTTGAGGTAAGTTACAACATCGACGGCACCTCAATTCGTTGTGATCTACTGTTTATGTTTGTAGATGAATCCTTGCCGCTGCTGGATAACAAACTTGCCTATCTGATGGAGGACTTCTAACTATGCTTAATCTTCCTGCAGAGTTTGAACAGTTCCACTGGATGGTCGACATGGTGCAGAATGTCGACCTGGGTCTGATCGTGATAGACCGTGAGCACAAAGTCCAAGTGTGGAATGGCTTTATGACCCACCATAGTGGGGTGCAGTCGCATGATGCGATCGGCAAGTCGCTGTTTGAACTGTTTCCCGAAATTCCCAAAGAGTGGTTTTTATTGAAAACCAAGCCGGTTTACAACCTTGGCTGTCGCAGCTTCATTACTTGGCAGCAGCGCCCCTATTTGTTTAAGTGTCGAAATGTACGCCCTGTTACCCAGCAGGCAGAATTTATGTACCAAAACATTACTTTAAACCCAATGCGCACCCCGACCGGCGAGATTCGTTCCCTGTTTCTATCAATCCAAGATGCGACGGCAGAAGCTCTAGTGTCGCGCAATCCCGCCTAAGAAATGTTACCCACGCCAAGGAATACCTTGGCGTTGTTGTTTATGCTTGTAGCATCGCCCATTCGAATCGCAAGCCATAGCTGATGACCGACATTCTTACCACTCGATTATATACCGCTCAGCAGGTCAAAATGGGTGAACAAGAGGCCGCGCGTATAGCCGGAATTAAAATGTACTCACTGATGTTAGCGGCCGGCCAGGCGAGCTATGACCTATTGCGCCGTCAATATCCGCAGGCACAAAAGTTATTAGTGCTATGCGGGAGAGGCAACAATGGCGGTGATGGATTTGTCGTGGCAAAGCTCGCTAAGCAAGGCGGTATGGATGTAACGCTGGCAATGCATGGTCAGCCCGAACAGCTTCAAGGTGATGCTCTAACAGCCAAAGAGGCCTGGTTGGCTGATGGCGGTAAAATACAGGTAGTGGCGGAGCTGGATTGGTCACAAATCTGCTGTGATGTGGTTATTGATGCTTTGTGTGGTATCGGTTTGTCTGGCGAGGTTACAGCGCCGCTCCAAGCGGTGATTCATCAGGTCAACAAGCTAACAGCTGCGGTGATTGCTGTCGATATCCCCTCAGGGCTGTGCAGCAATACTGGCAGCGTACTTGGCGCCAGCATTAAAGCGGCGCATACCATTACTTTTATCGGTGTGAAACAAGGGCTAATGACAGGTCAAGCTCGAGCTTACACCGGTCAGCTGCACTTTGCAGGACTTGGCGTTGAAGAGCAATTCCAACAAATCCAATCGCCCAGTGCACTGACTATCGACTTTCGCTTAGTTCAACCTTATTTACCGAGTCGCCACGCCACCGCGCACAAAGGCGCGAATGGACGACTGCTGTGCGTTGGAGGCAATCAAGGTTATGCTGGCGCGATTCGATTGTGCGCTAGTGCTGCGGTTAACACCGGCGCAGGTTTGGTGCGCGCGCTCTGTCATTCCAGCTCGACTTTACCTTTGCAGGTGAGTACGCCAGAGGTAATGACTCGAGTATGCGAGGAGCAACAGTCTCTCGTCGACAGCTTGCATTGGTCGCAGGTGCTTGCATTTGGCCCTGGGCTTGGCACAGATGAGTGGGCACAGCAATTGTTTCATACTTGTATAACGAGTGAACTCGTTAAAGTGGTCGACGCGGATGGTCTAAACCTATTAGCTGAACGTCCATGCCAAGATGATAAGCGAGTTATCACTCCTCACCCTGGTGAAGCAGCGAGGCTGTTGGGATGCTCTGTCGCACAAATCGAGTCCGACCGCTTTGCTGTCGCTGTCGCACTTCAACGTCAATACGGGGGAGTCGTGGTATTGAAAGGGGCAGGAACTTTGGTGTTTGATGGAAGGCAGATGTATGTTTGCCCAGCGGGCAATCCTGGCATGGCTTCTGGGGGAATGGGGGATGTGCTCACCGGGATCATTGGGGCATTGTTAGCTCAAGGGTTAAGTTGCGCGCATGCGGCGATACTTGGAGTTTATCTTCATAGCAGCGCTGCTGACGAATTAGCACGCGAGCAAGGTTTGATAGGGATGCGAGCGAGTAAGGTGGGCGAGCAGTCACGGCGAGTGCTCAATCAGTGGATTGCTGCGACTTGTGTGGTCAATTAGTCGACTTTTTCTCTTCATTTCTGTGACATCGATTGTTATTTCGTCTTAATCCGTTACAATAGCGGCTCGCTCCTGAGTTGTGCATCCGTATTTGCATATAAAAGGACACGATCTCTCGCCTTTAACGCATTGATTTAACAGTTAAAGGCACGATTTACATACACGTGTTGCTTGGTGTGCAACACCACTGTAAAGGACAGTTAAATGCCTATTATTACTCTTCCTGACGGTAGTCAGCGTCAATTTGACAACCCAGTTTCTACTCTTGAAGTCGCTCAATCAATCGGTCCTGGTCTTGCAAAAGCAACCATAGCAGGTCGTGTTGATGGTGTACGCGTTGATGCGTGCGATCTCATCGAGCAAGACGCCAGCCTTGAAATCATCACAGTCAAAGATGAAGTTGATGGCCTGGAAATCGTTCGCCACTCGTGTGCTCACCTGCTCGGTCATGCGATCAAGCAGCTTTTCCCTGAAGCGAAAATGGCGATTGGTCCTACCATCGACAACGGCTTCTACTACGACATCGACTTAGAGCACTCTCTAACGCAAGACGATCTTGAGAAGATTGAAAAGCGTATGAAAGAGCTGGCGAAAACTAAGTATCAAGTGATCAAGAAAAAGGTCAGCTGGCAGGAAGCTCGCGATGCATTTGAAGCTCGCGGTGAAACATACAAGATGGAAATCCTAGACGAAAACGTTGCTCGTGACGATCGCCCGGGCCTTTACCATCATGAAGAATACATCGATATGTGTCGTGGTCCACACGTACCACATATGGGTTTCTGCCAGCACTTTACGCTACTTAACGTAGCGGGTGCGTACTGGCGTGGTAACAGTGACAACAAGATGCTACAACGTATCTACGGCACTGCATTCCACGACAAAAAAGCGCTTAAAGCGCACTTAACTCGCTTAGAAGAAGCGGCGAAGCGTGACCACCGTAAAATTGGTAAGCAGCTAGACTTGTTCCACATGCAGCAAGAAGCACCGGGTATGGTGTTCTGGCATCACAATGGTTGGTCTATCTTCCGTGATCTAGAAGTGTTTATTCGTGAAAAGCTCACCGAGTACGGTTACCAAGAAGTGAAAGGTCCACTTATTATGGATCGCGTGCTTTG
>JBCAXU010000067.1:0-21567 GCA_038533895.1 Pseudomonadota bacterium
AAGTCATTCCCAGCCGCAAGGGCCACGCCGGCCCAGAGCGTTATCATGGTCGCCATTGCCCAACGACAGATAGATTTATAATCACACACACTCTCGCCCTCCATTGGTTCCTTATTTAAAATTAGTTCAATCAATAACGAACTTCTAAGCCGGAAGAGAATTAATTTTTTAACGCGGGTTTAAATAGCTTAAACGAAGGTGCTGCGGCCACCAGATAAACCGCGCCAGCAGCGCAGATAAAACCGAGTAAACCTAATTCGTCAAAGCTTTCCCCAAACATGATCCAAGCTTGGAGTGCCGTGGTTGGAGGCACTAGATAAAAGACGGAGGCTACGTTTGCCGCCGCGCCATGCTCGACCATATATAAAAGCAGCAAAATCGCCACACAAGAGAGGACAACCACTAACCAAATCAAAGTCAAAACAAATGTGGTACTCCACTCAACTTGCATAGTCTCAAAGCTCAGTGCATACGGGACAAACAGCAGCCCGGCAGCAAAATACTGCACTGTCGCACTGCCAATGAGATCAACCCCTTGACAGAATTTTTTTTGATACAGGGTGCCCAAGGTAATACCAACCAGCGACATCATGCACACCATCACCGCCAATACTCGATGCTGCTCTGACTGCCAATCCATTTTGCCAAGCAGTACTAAGCTGATGCCAACAAAACCCAGTCCTAATCCCAGCCACTGCGAGGGCTGAAACTTTTGCCTAGCAAAGCCAACTAACAACAAAGCGGTGACAATCGGTTGTAAGCCGACTAGCAATGAAGCCAACCCTGACGGCATACCCAAATCGATCGCGATATAGGTACCGCCTAGGTAAAACCCATGAATCAATACCCCCACCACAGCGCAGTGAAGCAAAGCGTAGCCTGTTGGCAAGCGCCGTCTTAGTAACACGATAAGCAGCGCAAACAGGGCGACATTGGCGAGCATTCGGATTGAAAGTAAGGTCGCAGGCTCGGCGTATTGAAGGCCGAACCTAGCGCCGACGAAGCCTGAGGCCCAAAGCACCACAAACACAAATGGAATTAATCGAATCAACATTGCTGTTCCTCTGGCTTTTCTGTAGTGAATGCAGTTACTTTATTAGGTACAGAAAAACCTTAAAGGCACAGGTGACATTTTTTATATGGGTACAGATTTATGAACCTAAGCAGCAAATACTTGATGGTCGAGGGATACATAAAAGCGAAAATTGAACAAGGGCACCTGAGCAAAGACGATAAACTTCCGTCAATCAGAGCGCTGAGCAACGAACTGAAAGTCAGTAAAAATACCGTCATCCGGGCCTATCACGAGCTTGAAGCACAAGGCTTTATCAAAGCTATCGAAAAATCTGGCTACCGGGTATGCTCAGCGCCGATAGTCAAAACGCATGTGTCACCGCCGAATCCGGTCGATCTGCTGTCACGCTGCAAAGAAATCCTGAGTTACTCATCGCTGCCAGAGTGGTTGGCGACCGGCTCTGCACACCCATGCATTGATTCCCCAGCCATTCGCTCCCTCTATGCCGAAATAGGACGCCATAGTCGCCAGCAAAGTCACACCCCAAGTCACTATCAGCTCCCTCCCGGCAATCAGCTACTGATCGATCACGTCAGTAAAATCAGTCGTGAGCTAGGTGCTCCGGTATCAAGTAGTGACATCGCCATCACTCATGGCGCTCAGCAAGCGATCAGCCTTGCGCTTCGTGCGATTACCCGCCCCGGCGACATCGTCGCTGTCGAGTCACCTTGCTACTTTGGTAATCTATTGCTGATGGAGTCATTGGGCTTGCAAGTGGTCGAGATCCCCAGTTGCCCGCGCACCGGAATGGACCCAGAACAATTAAAAGATGCGATTGAGCAGTGGCCAATCCAAGCTATCGTAGTCACACCAAACTTCACCAACCCAACCGGGGCAAGAATGCCTCTCGACAAGCGAATAGCTTTACTAGAAGCGGCACAATCCATTGCTATAATCGAAGATGATGTGTTTGGCGCACTTAGTTTTGAAACGCCGCTGCCCACACTGAAAGCACTGGATACCCAGGATAGAGTCATCTATGTGAACTCGCTGTCTAAAATGCTCGACTCTCGACTACGCATTGGTTGGATTGCCGCCGGCCGCTATCAAGGGGTAATAGAAAAGTTCTTGGTCAGCGATAATATGGGCAGCTTGAACTTAATGCAGTCGGCGGTGGCAGACTTTCTTAGTCGCGGCAAATACAAACAGCACGTGAAAAAAATGCAACGCGACTACCAAACAAAAACGCGCCAGTTTTGCCTTCAGTTGTCATCGGCGCTTGACCAATATCCCAACTTAACTGGTCAGTATCAGCTGCATTGCCCACAAGGCTCTTTTATTGTTTGGTTGGTATTGCCTGAGAGCACAGACAGCGAACGTCTTTACCAACAAGCCAAACAACACGCTATTTCAATTTTGCCTGGGACTTTGTTTGCGACCCAAGGCCAGTATCGTCACTGCATTCGGTTTAGCTGCTCTAACTATACCTCTCACCCCGACTGGCAAGGTGCAGTTGCAAAGCTGGCGAGGCTCATCCATCATCAAGTAAACGAATAAGGAGCATGCGATGACGGAACACACTCAGCCAGACGACGTAATTCAGTTTTGGTTTCATGAGCTCGAGCCGAAAGATTGGTTTAGCAGTAACCTTGAATTAGACCAGCGCATCACCTCTCGTTTTTTGCCGCTGCTAGAGCGCGCCGCACAATGCGAACTTGTCCACTGGCGCGATAGTGCGCAAGGGCGTTTAGCGGAAATTATCGTCCTCGACCAATTTTCACGTAATATATACCGCAATACGCCACGTGCATTTAGTCAAGATCCACTCGCCTTAGCCCTCGCTCAAGAAGCGGTCAGTTTAGGTGTTGATCAGAAATTGCCAGTTGAGCAGCGCAGTTTTCTCTACATGCCTTATATGCACAGCGAGTCGGAGCTCATTCACACCCAAGCGCTGGTGTTGTTCAATACGCCAGGTCTAGAACATAACTATGAGTTTGAGCTTAAACATAAAGCCATTATCGACCAGTTTGGGCGCTACCCGCATCGCAATAAGATTTTGGGTCGCGAAAGTAGTGAGCAAGAGTTAACTTTCCTCGAACAGCCGGACTCTAGCTTTTAATAGTCAGTAACTGCGGCTAACGAACTCGGTCTCCTGCACCGCATGAATATGATTGGTGTAGGAAGCTAGTGCGTACATGACGTTGGCCAGTAGATTGGCATATCGAAACAAAATCGGCGCGGGCGATTTTTTGCCAGAATGTTCAACGGCGACCAAAGCTCTCACGATTTTCTTTGCTTGCGTACGACACAGATGCAGCTCTGCAGCAATCGGATGCCCACCTGGTAAAACAAAGCCTTTGAAACCGCCATCCAGTTTGTCACGTAGCGTGTTGTAGTCGTGATAAAGTTCCTGCAACTGCGACTCTTCAATCGCCATTTTGCCTCGCACGGAACCGTTCAAGTGATACACGTTGGGTTGTACCCGATTCAAGATGTCACGGGTTGATTCATCCAAGTCCATCGTCAACACTAAACCAATACGACTGCACAACTCATCAGCTGCAATTTCAAAGTCACAAACTGGGCTTTGCTCGTAAATGAATGGGTAGCAGATTTCTCCGTGATCTTTGCTCACTGGGCGCATATCAAATTCCTTAGTAACAACAAAGGAGCCGACTTGGCTCCTTGATGGTAGATTACTGGCTAATCACCCAATAGTCACTACGAGACTTTTTTGTGTCCTTCTTGCAAGTGAACGAAATCAACTAAGTCGTCTCCAGCCACTTGATAAGCTTGGCCGAAACCTTTCACAAACAGCCCTTTTTCTGCTTTGAAGTTGAACAAAACAAAGTCTTGCAGCTGACTTAAACCCTCAATGATTTCACCAAATCGCTGCTCCATTTGCGCAATGACCTGTTGCCACTGCTCACTGTCACGGGGGACCACGGTTGCGACTGCATCAAAAGTCAGACGCTTACGTGCAAATAGCTGTTTTGCTTCTTGTTCATCCTCAATCATCATGATCGACACATTAGGATTCACTTGCAAGTTACGAGCATGGCGAGCGATTTCAGAAATTAGCACGAAGTAGCCCTGCTGATTTTGCACAAATGGCGCATAACTGACATTGGGACGACCCTGCTCATCCACCGTTGCCAATTGTAACGTCTTTCTCTGCTGACGGAACTCTTTGATTTCTGGTCCTAAGCGACCCTGTAGTCGCTCTTGCTTGACCTTTTGATCCATGTTGGCTCTCCTACCTTTCTCTAAATTGATTATTTTTTTAATTCTTGTTGCCACTGTTTAAATTGGGCAACTTGATCGGCAATCAGTTCACGCTTCTCATTGCGACCAAGGTAAACTTTAAAGATGTTGTTTCCTTGCGCGCAAAAGAAACCAAAATAATGGCTCTCTCGGCCCATAAACGGCTTGCTGACCAAAGCGACGTGTTTGATATTTTCAAGCTTGAGGTGACCATGTAACTCACCTTCTCGCCCCATTAAGTTGTAATAACCACGTGCGATTTTGCCTTTCGGAAACGGCGCTTTCACCTCAAAAATAGAGCCAAATGAGTGCACGATTGTGGTCACTGGGCCGAAACCAACCAGACCTTCAAGGATGGATTGAGCTTGTTCACCCTCCACTAGGGTAACCATCCCTGCCGGCAATGAAGCCACTACGTCATACTCAGACACACCGAGTTTCTCAGCTATTGCCGCAGGGAGTAAAGTGGGCTCTTGCTCAAGCAATAAAGCCACTTGTTGTGATAATTGATTCATGGTGATTCCATTTATACTGCAACGACATCAATCGCGCTTTGTTGTTGATAATCTAATACCTCAATGCTGGCTTGGGCGAGACTCACTGCCCAAAAGCGACCTGCCAAGGTTAAACTCAGCTTGTGTTGCTCAATCTGAACCAAGCCTTTTTCCTGCCATACGCCAAAGAGCGGCGCCAAATAGTCAAACGCATTGACACCGAAGACGCTTGGCATCAACCGCTTGGCGAGAAAGCCTGAGTCAAAACCCGATTTCAGCGCCGCAAACACAGGCTCTAGAGGGTGCTGTTTGCTCAACATGGCAACCGTACTTTGATTCGATTTCATCGCTTCGATGTATGTGTTGAGTGTGCGGTGATTCATCATAGAGTAGCCGCCAATGTTGCCTCCTGCTCCACAACCCATCGGCAGCACTTGGGCGTAAGTCTTGGCCAGAGAGTTGTATTGACTTCGTTCGCGGTTGTCGAGCGCCCAATGGTTCACGCTCAGTTGCTTGATCCGATGTGAACGCATGAAGGCATCTCCGAGCTGGTACATGTCAGCTTTCTGCGCGGTCGTAGCCGGTGCAGGCAGCTTGCCTTTTTCCACCAAGTTGAGCATAGGAGCACTACCACCCACCACTAGCTGATACAAAT
The DNA here is from genome assembly GCA_038533895.1 of Pseudomonadota bacterium. Lineage (GTDB taxonomy): Bacteria > Pseudomonadota > Gammaproteobacteria > Enterobacterales > Vibrionaceae > Vibrio. Next base: position 5,429 of record JBCAXU010000067.1, read on the forward strand.
CCAAGCCATGGGCGCCAGTGGAGAGAAAATCGTTTAAGTCCTGTTCAAACACCTCGAGAGTTTGGTAAGGCAATCCATACAGCAAATCAATAATAATCGGCGCTGCCTGACTCGCACTGAGGCTTGCCACTCGCTCTAGTACAGCGTCGCGGTCATCGAGGCGTTTTGCACTGCGGCGAACTTGCGTATTAAAACTTTGAACGCCAAACGAGAAACGGTTAAACCCTCCTTCAAGCGCTCGATCAAACATCTCGTCACTAAAACGATTGATCCTTCCTTCCAAGGTGATTTCACAGTCGGTGCTAAGTGGGAATCGGCTTCGAATCAGTTTACCCAATTGCTCGACCTGTTTGGCTGAAAGGTCGGTGGGCGTGCCTCCGCCCACATAGACGGCATGGAACAGGCCAGACTGAGTCCACGGCAACGACGATTTGTATTCAATCTCTTTGACTAGAGCATCGAAGTAGTCATCCACCATTTGCCGACTGGCTGCGTTTTGGAAGAAATTACAAAACGTACAACGCACCCGACAAAATGGGATATGGATATATAAACAGCGTTTCTCATGCTTGCCAGCTTGCTGCTGATACAGATGGTTGAGTGTCGATTGCTGCTGCGCAGGTGGCACTGCGGTGCCAAAGCCTCCCGCATGGGCAGAGCGCTTTTGCTCAAACGCAAACCGAAGAGAATCGGGATGATTCGCTCCTAAAATAGATTCACCAAAATGATGGATGTTAAGCATCTTATCGCTCTCTCAACGCTTAATGGCTCTAGCCTTAAGCGACAATTATCAAATCTGTAGCGGATCATAATTTGCCAATAATGATAATGCAATTGATAATTGATCTTATTTGCATTCTAAGCAATAATCAGCGCAGTTTTGCTATCAAAGATGGTTAGAGGGCGAGAGAAGTGAACATCAAGCGATACGCTATTGCTGCGGGCATCTCTTTGGCAGCGCATTCTGCACTGCTGATGGTTACGCAGCAACAAAAGGCATTCGCTATGCCAGCAGGCGCGCAGTCGAACGCGGTATCGATTAACTTTGCTGCGCTGCCACAACCTAAGCCTGAGCCAAGTGAACCCGAGGCGCAATCCAAAACAACACCACAGGAAACGACAACACCAAAACCTAAGCCACCGGTTGAGGCGACCAAAGCCGTGTCCAAACCCGTTGTTAAAAAGCCGAACAACAACAAGGTGATCAAGCAGAAGGTTAAACCACCGCAAAAAGTAGAACGTCAGCCTGTCGCTAAAAAGCCGGATACCGCACCCAATAAGCCAGAGCAAAAGAGCAAGGTGGAAGAGGTGCGCCCAGTGCCGGTACCACCCACTGAGACGCAAGAAAAGCAGGTCAACAGCGGCGTGAGTTCACAGCCGATCTTGATTACTCGCCCTTCGTTTTTATCGCGTCCCTCGGCACCGATGTACCCTCGACTCGCGCGCAAACGCGGTATCGAAGGCGTTGCTTTGTATGAAGTTTGGCTTGATGAAGAGGGTAAGCAAGTCAAACAAGTGCTTATCTCCTCATCTGGTGCCACCGTGCTCGATAAATCCGCCTTAGAGGCGATCAAGCAGTGGGAGTTCTCGCCCCACTCTGTCAATGGACAAAGAATGGCCCATCGCGTGCAAATCCCTATTCGTTTTAAATTGGATTAATAATGGAACAGATACAACAACTACAACAGCACCTTGGCTTGATGACTTGGCCGTTGGTGATTTGTTCAACCCTGACGGTGATGATCATTGCCGAGCGCCTATTTCAAGTGTTACTGAGCCTAGGCGTGGGCAAACGCGCGATTCGCGAACAGCTACTCACGATCAGCCCAACCAATAGCCAGCAAATTGAAACGCTCGCCGATTCGATGTCGAGCAAACGGCCTTTGCTGTATAAGGGGGTGGCGATGCTGTTGTCGCACCACTCATTTGCCAAGTCTCTTCGCGAAGATGCCGCTGGAATGTGGCTCCATGAGAAACGCCACCAGCTTAACTCGGGATTACGTTTGCTGACTTTGATTGGTGTTATTAGTCCTCTGATTGGTCTCCTCGGTACCGTGCTGGGACTGATTGACATGTTTAAAGGCGTCGCCGCATCCACTGGCAACATTACTCCAAATGATTTGGCGGATGGATTGGGACTAGCCATGCGCACTACTGCCGCTGGCTTGATGATAGCGCTCCCTGCTATTGCCGGTGCGCAACTACTTGGTTTATGGGCAGACCGAGTAATGGCTAAACTCGAACATACGTTGAATTACGTCAATTTGTGGCTGGAAGGGATTAACTGGCAGGCCACTTGCGTCGACATTCAACTAGAGGCCGAAACTGCGCTTACTGAGGTCACTCAATGATCAAAGCACCACAGCCAACCACGAGTGTAGGGTTAAGCCCCGACCTCACGCCTCTGCTCGACATCATCTTTATCGTGATGGTGTTTTTGATGCTCACCGCTGCAGTAAAGTTGGAATCCTTGGATGTAGATTTGCCCGCGTCTGACTCACCCGCGGTGGCTGAAGTCGACCAAAAATCGATTACTGTCAATCTATTAGCGGAGGAGCCCTACTGGGCCATCAATGGTCAGCATTATCTTGATTGGCAAAACTTTACCTTAGCGCTGTTGGAAGAGCACAACACTCAGCAGACCCCGATTGTTATCGGCGCCGATAAAACAGCAGAGGTGCAACACCTCGTCAAGCTGCTCGGGTTTTTGCAGCAAAATGGAATCCAAGCAACTCAGTTGCTTACTGAAGAAAATCAATAATCGAGTTCTCCTATGTTAAATCGCACCTTTTTTCGCGCCGTTGGCGCCATGTTTATCGCTCTCGCTAGCGCAACCAGCGCTGCCGAATCTAGAATCGTCAGTGCTGGCAGCGCGGTGACTGAGCTTGTGTTTGCCTTAGAACAACAGCAACAGCTCGTCGCCGTTGATGTGACCAGTTCACTGCCCGCGAATATGGCACTGCCTAAAGTCGGTTACCATCGCCAACTTTCGGCCGAGGGTATCTTGGCATTGGGGCCGAACCGTATTATTGGCTCTGATGAAATGGGACCGCAGACGACATTAAGTCAACTTCGCTCCGCGGGAGTGGCAGTCGATATCGTCAATAGTGAACCGACAGCGCAAGGTTTGATCGAAAGAATTGAACAGATTGCTCAATTAACCGGGGCAAAAGCGCAAGGAGAAGCACTGACACAACAGGTAAGTCAACAAGTTGCCCATCTGCAAGCCAATCAATCCAACAACTCGCATAGCGCTAAAAAAGTGCTGTTTCTACTGCTCCACGAGGGCAGACCCGCCAACGTCGCCGGCGCACAGACAACACCGAATGCGATTATAGAACTGGCTGGCGGTATCAACCCCGCCGCAGCGACGATTACCTCTTACAAGCCACTTTCGACTGAAGCTCTGGTACAAATGCAACCGGATATTATCTTGGTTAGTGGCCGCAGTTACGACAAACTGGGCGGCGCTGACGCCATTTTAGAGAAAATGCCGATGCTTGCTGCTACTCCTGCCGGAAAAAACAAGCGGTTGATCCAGATTGATGGTCGTGCACTTGTGGGTGGCCTGGGGCTTAAAAGCTTGGCTGAAGCTGAGCGTCTTAGCACTCTGATTGACTAGTGAGCGTCCCCGATATGTTGTTACGTCGTCCCCCTCTTCGCTATCTGCTGTTGTTTATTTCCGCAGCTCTTGCCCTAACAGCGCTCAGTTCGATTACCGTGGGCCCAATGGAAATCAGTTTCACTCAAAGCTTACAAAGCTTAGTGTTTCGCTCTGAGCAGTTGGCGCCTCACATCAATTTGGTGATTCACGATATCCGCGTGCCACGTACTCTGCTGTGTATGTTGGTTGGCGCCATCTTAGCTCTGTGTGGCACGGTTATGCAGGGGCTATTTCGTAACCCACTGGCCGAGCCGGGGATTATTGGCGTTTCTGCCGGTGCCTCGCTTGGTGCTGCCCTTGCCATCGTTTTGTTTGCCTCTATCTCTGAGCGTTATCCACTATTTATGAACGTGGCGGCGCTGCCGCTGTTCGCTTTTATTGGTGGGGCCTTGACGACTATCATGGTCTACAAACTTGGGACCAGTAAAATGGGCACCTCGGTCACCATTATGCTACTGGCTGGCGTCGCTATCAGTGCGCTGTCGGGAGCCGGCATTAGCTATCTGAATTTTGTCGCCGATGATCAAATGCTACGAGATTTGTCACTGTGGTCAATGGGCTCTCTGGCGGGTGCGAATAGTGCCAGTCTGCTGCTTTGCTCAGTCACATTGGCGGCGCTGCTCGCCCTGTTTCTGCGCAAGGCCACGGCGCTCAATGCACTGCTACTCGGTGAAGCGGAAGCGCGTCATCTTGGTATTGAAGTACAAGCCCTTAAGCGTCAGTTGATCCTAGTAACAGCGATAGGCGTGGGTGTGACCGTGAGCGTCGCTGGAATGATTGGTTTTATCGGTTTAGTGATCCCTCACCTAGGTCGAATGATTTCAGGACCAAACCATCAATCATTGCTTCCTCTCTCGGCGTTACTCGGTGCCTTACTGCTAACCAGCGCCGATATGTTCGCGCGTATCGCTGTTGCCCCTGCCGAGCTTCCGGTCGGGATTGTCACTGCGCTCATCGGCGCCCCTTTCTTTATCTATTTATTGTTCAAGCAACGAGGAAGAATACTCTAATGAGCACTATTGCGTTATCGGCCCGTCACCTGTCGCTCAAATTTGCCGATAGAGCCGTACTTGACGATATCAACATTGATATTCACTGTGGGCAAGTCACTGCGTTGCTTGGGCCAAATGGTGCGGGGAAAAGTACCCTACTCAAACTGCTTAGCGGCGAGCTCCCATCAGACAATGACATTCGCTATTTCGGCCTTCCCAAACAGCAATGGCCATTGGCAAAACTCGCCAAGCACCTTGGCATGTTGCCTCAACACAGCACGCTCAGTTTTCCTTTTTTAGCTCATGAAGTGGTTGAGCTAGGTGCTATACCGCTAGACGAGCCAAGCAAGGTGGTGGCTTTACTGGCAAAAGAGAAGATGCAAATGACTGACGTCTTACACCTCGCTAAGCGCCCATATCCCTCTCTTTCAGGGGGAGAGAAACAGCGCTTACATTTAGCGCGTGTGCTGGTTCAACTTGCCTATTCAGGAGATCAGACGATTTTAATGCTCGACGAACCTACCTCAGCGCTGGATCTTGCCCATCAGCAAAACACGCTGCGAATTGCCCGCGAACTTGCGCAAAACACCAACGCCGCCGTGGTGGTCGTGCTACATGACTTAAACCTTGCCGCGCAGTTTGCTGACCGAATGGTGATGCTGCATCAGGGTAAAATCGTCTGTGATGCATCGCCAACAGAGGCACTCACACCGGCTTTACTCAAGCAGGTCTATAACTACGATGCGCTAGTCACGACTCATCCGACGTTACACTTTCCTCTTATCCAACCCGCAAACTAATGGGTGAGGACAATATTCCTTAACTATACTGTGGATAAAGTGCGCAACAGAGGTGACCGTGATGCCTTGCTTTGTCCAGAAACTCTTGCTGCTAGCAGCAATTGCTATCAGTGCTGGCGCATTCAGCCATACTTTCGATGATATTCCGCACCTTAAAGTGTGCGGTGATGCGATCGATTGGCGGCCCTACACTTATCAAGAAGGTGATCAGGCGGGTGGCTTTGACGCTGAAGTACTGGAACGGGTGCTCACTCAGCACGGGATCAGCTATGAGTTTGTTATAACGTCTTGGTCGCGCTGTCTCAAAGGGACCAAAAATGGAAGTTACGACCTCTCCGTCAGCGCTTCTTACAACGAAGCACGCGAGCAAGACTACTTATATACCGAATGGTATTACACCATTACCCCATACTACCTTTTCTCAACCAAGCGCTTCCCTGATGGGCTATTTATCGCTGACAGCACTGAACTGGAGAACTATAGAGTGTGCGGCAATCACAACTACAACTACTCCAACTTTGGTTTGGCGCAGGTTGACGTTTCAGCGCACACCATTCAGCAATCACTCAATCAACTCGAAACTGGTGAATGTGATGTGTATCTGAGCTGGGAGGAAATATTGACGGGGAACAAGAGCCCCCGCGGTGAGTCCTATCTTGGCAAAGAGATTATGTCGATGGCGATGCCCAATATGGAGCCGCACAAGTTCTATATGCTAATTTCTAGGCAGCTCGAAAGCGCACAAACGCTCAAACAGTTACTGGATGAGCAATTTATCCAGATACGAGAACTCCATTAAAGCAGTCGACGTCTCAGGCCAAATTTTTCCAGGATTCGGGTCGAGATTTCCTCTACTGATAACGAAGAGGTATTGATATAGGGAATCGCTTCACGACGAAACAGCGCCTCAACCGTCTGTAACTCATGCACACACTGTTCATTGCTCGCGTAGTCACTGCCCGCCAATCGATTTTCGCGAATTTCGGTTAAACGCTCGGGGTTAATGGTCAACCCAAACAGTTTGTGACGATAAATCTCAAATTCCGGCAGCAGTTTCATACGCGCCAAATCATCATCAATAAAGGGATAGTTAACCACTCGCAAACCAAACTGCATCGCCATGTAGAGGCTAGTTGGAGTTTTGCCACTGCGCGACACACCGAGCAAGATAATATCGGCCTGCTCAAGCCCTTTGAGCGTAATCCCATCATCGTGCGCCAAGGTGTACTCTATTGCCGCAATTCGATCGAAGTATTTGTCCGAGTCACGGCCAACACTGCGCGAGCGCTGCAATTTAGGCTTAGGCTCCATTTGAATGTCATCTTGTACCCGCTGCACGATGCTTTCGAGTACGTCATAGCCATAGCAGTTGGCGGCAAGTAACTTTTCTCGCAGCTCAGGCAATACCAAAGAGAAGAACACTAACGGTTTAACACCATTTTTCTGGTATGAAGTGTCGATCTCTTTGACCAAGTCAGCTAATTTGTCTTCGCTTTCAACAAAAGGAAAGGTTTTCTCGTTCGCTTGAAAAGGAAATTGACCCAGAACAACGTGGCCCAATGTCTCACATGTTATGGCGGTTCCGTCAGAAACATAGAACACATCACGACTTTGACTTTCAATTTGCATTTTATTTTAAACTTTCAAATTCTTTTGAGTAGGATACTAGCCATAATATCGATAATAAAACCTGGCTGGCTGTTACGTCCCCCACAGCTTTAACAATTCCTAGTGAATTTTTTTAAGCTCATACGTAATCGTTTGCCTTAAATCCCTACGCTGCAATGTTTCTGGAGAAAGACATGCAAAAAAACACCCTCTGGTTCGATGGTCTATCGATGGAAGATGTCGACAAAGTCGGCGGTAAAAATGCTTCACTTGGCGAAATGGTTTCTAACCTAGCCAACGCTGGCGTGTCAGTACCGAACGGTTTTGCGACCACTTCTTATGCGTTCAACCAGTTCCTCGACTACAAAGGATTGGACGACCGCATTCATCAATTGTTGGATGAACTAGACGTTGACGATGTAGACGCTCTGCGCAAGACAGGCGCTACCATCCGTCAATGGGTACTAGAAGCCCCCTTTCCTGCTGATCTCGAGCAAGAGATTCGCGATAATTACCACACACTCATCGAAGGCAACGACGAGTTATCCGTTGCGGTACGCTCTTCTGCGACCGCCGAAGATTTGCCCGACGCCTCATTTGCCGGTCAGCAAGAGACCTTCCTCAATGTTAAAGGCATAGAAGCCGTACTTGAAGCGACCAAGCATGTCTACGCTTCTCTATTTAACGACCGCGCGATCTCATATCGTGTTCACCAAGGATTCGATCACCGTGGTATCTCACTATCGGCGGGAATCCAACGTATGGTGCGCTCAGACAAAGCGTCTTCTGGCGTCATGTTCACTCTGGATACAGAATCAGGCTTTGATCAAGTGGTTTTCATCACCTCATCTTGGGGTCTGGGTGAAATGGTGGTTCAAGGTGCCGTTAACCCTGATGAGTTCTATGTACACAAACCGCTACTCGAAGCAGGCCACCAGCCAATCGTTAAGAAAACCTTCGGCTCTAAACTGGTCAAGATGATCTATTCAGCCAACCAAGAAATTGGCAAGCAAGTAGACATCATCGACACCAATGAGCAAGAGCGCCAGAGCTTCTCACTGAACGATGCAGAGATTAAAGAGCTGGCGAAACAAGCGATGATCATTGAGCAGCACTATCAGCGCCCAATGGATATTGAATGGGCCAAAGATGGTATTGATGGCAAGCTGTACATAGTGCAAGCCCGACCAGAAACCGTTTGCTCACAAAGCGAGCAGAACGTCATTGAGCGCTATGAACTGAATAACAAAGCTGAAGTGTTGATTGAGGGCCGAGCTATTGGTCAGCGCATCGGCGCCGGAACTGTGCGCTTGGTTGATTCACTCGACCAAATGTCGCTGGTTCAAGACGGCGATGTGCTGGTCACCGACATGACAGACCCAGACTGGGAGCCGGTCATGAAGAAAGCGTCTGCGATCGTGACCAACCGAGGTGGGCGCACTTGTCATGCAGCAATCATTGCTCGCGAACTTGGCATTCCTGCTATCGTCGGCTGTGGTCAGGCGACCTCACAGTTGACCGATGGCATGACAGTGACTGTCTCTTGTGCCGAAGGTGAAACTGGGTATGTTTACCAAGGTGAGTTAGATTTCGAAATCAAGCGTTCAGCGGTGGACGAGCTGCCACTACTACCAACCAAAGTGATGATGAATGTCGGTAACCCAGACCGCGCCTTCGACTTTGCGCAAATCCCGAACGAGGGGGTTGGCCTAGCTCGACTCGAGTTCATTATCAATAAGATGATCGGCATTCACCCAAAAGCCCTGCTCAATTTTGACCAGCAGAGCGACGAACTGAAAGCGGAAATCAGTCAGCGCATTCGTGGCTACCAAGACCCTATCGACTTCTATGTCAGCAAACTGACTGAAGGCATTGCGACCATCGCTGCCGCATTCTGGCCAAAGCGTGTCATCGTGCGTATGTCGGATTTCAAATCGAATGAGTACAGCAATCTCGTCGGGGGACAAGACTACGAGCCGCATGAAGAGAACCCGATGCTTGGTTTCCGCGGAGCTTCGCGTTACATCTCGCCGGTATTTGAGGACTGTTTTGAACTCGAAACTCAAGCGATCAAACGTGTTCGCAATGAAATGGGCCTGAAAAATGTCGAAATCATGATCCCATTTGTCCGCACGCCGAGCGAAGCGGCATCAGTGATTGATCTATTGGCTAAGTTCGATCTTCGCCGCGGCGATCAAGGACTGAAGGTGATTATGATGTGTGAGCTGCCATCAAATGCCGTGCTAGCTGATGAGTTCCTCAAGTACTTTGATGGTTTTTCTATTGGCTCCAACGATATGACTCAGTTGACACTTGGCCTAGACCGAGACTCAGGAGATGTCGCGCACCTGTTTGATGAGCGCAATCCAGCGGTTAAAGCCATGCTTAAAATGGCTATTGATGCGGCGACTAGAGCTGGCAAATATGTCGGCATTTGTGGCCAAGGCCCTTCTGACCATGAAGATCTTGCCGAATGGTTGATGGAACAAGGCATCAGTTCGGTATCGCTCAACCCTGATACCGTCATTGATACCTGGTTGCAGTTGGGTAACGTCAGTAAGTAACATCTACTATGAAAAAAGGCTTCCGATTGGAAGCCTTTTTGCTATAGAGAAGCGACCTAACTAGAACTTGTAACCGCCGCCAATCATAAACACCCAAGGATCAATATCTACTTTGGTGGAGTACTCATTCCCACCAGCCTTGTATTTCGCGGTGGTATCAATGTCTGCGTACCATACAGAAGCATTGACAAACCAGTCATCATTCAGCTTGTAGTCCAAACCCACATTGGCAGCGAGTCCCCATGAGTCGTCGAGTGACAAATCACTTAATCCGTTTGACGTTCCTGTACTATTTAGTTTCTCGTCAAAGAAAACCGTGTAGTTGATACCCGCACCCACATATGGGCGAAGGTCACTACCAGACTCACCAAAATAGTACTGAACCATAAAAGTCGGTGGTAAATGCTTAGTTTCAGCAATGTCACCCAAACCACCGTGGTTAGTAGAGATCTTGTGTTTAAAAGGGGTTGCTGCGAGCACCTCAAAGCTGACGTGATCAGTAATCATATAGCCTACTGTTAGTCCAAGTTGGATGTTCGAGTCTACGGCAAACTTCGAACCAGGGTTATCCAACACATCACCACTGCTTTCATTTGGTACCACTGCTGCTAAGCCACCCCGCACAATAATGTCACCCTCTTGGTGTGCAAAAACACTTGTAGAAGCGAGTGTCGCTAGGACGGTTAGGCTTAAAAGAGATTTTTTCATTTTGATTTCCTTTTGTAGGGTTTTGTTTTATTGATTGAAGGAATCATTATTATTTGTGCTGCAAGGTAGCACACAAAAAACCACAAAAAATTGAGGGAAATCAATTTGTGAATTTTAATGAATATGCATTCACATTTTTATCGAAATGATCACTAAAAACTGCAACATTGATGACATTTATGTAGTGCGGACTTTACGTTCATCACGAACTAAAAAGCTCCCGAAGGAGCTTTGACTAACTCGTTGTATTTGGCTTGGGTTGCTGCGCCAGCTCTATTTCACGCTGCTTCAACATTTTGTCCATCTCATCACGCTTAGCCTTAAATGCGGCCATCTGCTGCTTGGGTACCGAGTTCGCCATCGGGATATTCGCCTTCATCGCATTCACCGGACGACCACGATCAATCAGCTCATAGTGAATATGCGGCCCCGTCACTCGCCCTGTTGCACCAGAAAGCCCAATACGTTGTCCACGCGATACTTTCTGACCTTTGCGGACCAAGATCTTACTTAGGTGCAAGTAACGTGTCTTGTAGCGGCTGCCATGTTGGATAACTACGTAGTTGCCCGCGTATGGGTGTTTACGTGTCATCACCACGACCCCATCACCTGTTGACACTATTGGCGTCCCCGTTGGAGTCGCCCAGTCGGTGCCATTATGCGGCGCAACTCGCCCAGTCACCGGATGTTTTCGGTTAGGGTTGAAGTTTGAGCTTAAGCGATAGCCGCCATTGACTGGTTTGCGTTGGAACGCGCGCTGCAAACTGTCACCCTTAGCGTCATAGTATTGTCCATCGCTATGTAAGTACGCCGATAACACTCGACCGCGATTGTAAATCCTAACCGCTTGAATCTCTCGATTGCCAGTTAGCTGCTCACCGACAAACTGTCTAGACTGAACCACTTCAAAACGGTCACCTGCACGTAAATCACGGGCAAAGTTGATCTTATCTTTAAGCAAGCTCACCACCTGCTCTATTTCACTTTTGCCCAGTCCAAGTGCGTTGACAGATTGGGAAAAACTTCCGTTGATCTCGCCGACCATAGCAAAGGATTTCCACTCACCCGGTATGGTGACATCACTAAATTCATAGCTACCGTCATCCATTCGCGTATAAACCGCTCGCTCGACCAAACTAAACTCAAGCTCCATTTTCCCCAGCGCTTGTGTCTCTTCATCTCGCCAAAAACGTAAGACGTTGCCCGGTTTCAAGGTGTCTAACGCCAGAAAGTTGAGATCCGTTTCCATGATTTTCATCAGCTCGCTGTAGCCAAAGCCTAGCTGCTGAAAAATGCTACTGAGATTGTCGCCTTTTTGAATGGTGTACTCATAGTTGGGCACATCTGTGATGACGTCACTCTCTTGAAGAATATCATTCACCAGGCTCGATTCAGGAAGAGAGAGATCAATGGTGCGTTGATAACGGCCATTTTCCGGAGAAGAGAGGGAAATCGCAGCAAGGATAGGCAAGCTAAGCACCACCATCTTCTTTGGCCGCGATAGCCCTTGGAAGCGAGACTTCAAACTTCTAGACTGCACAATTTGACCTAATCATTGAAATTACCAAAGGCCTAAGAGTACGAATTTCTATCTGCGTTGTCATCTGACATGAGTCAAATTCAAATAAAAAAAGGCGCAAAATGCGCCTCTATTGACAGAATTTAACCTAAAAGGTCAAAAGCATAATAATTACTGATAAGTCGACACTAAAGCGTTGTCTTCACCAAAACCGTTCGGTCGATACTGGTCTGCCTGCGGGTCGTTGACCCACTTTTCATCATCAACTAAGTAGCGAAACTCGAAATGCTGATCTTTGGGTAAGCGGGTTTTAAACTTGTAGCTCTTTGATTTAGCGACTCGCTTCATTTCGGCAGGTTGCCAATCGAGAAAGTCAGCCACGATCGACACGGATTGGTTCACCTGTGCGGCATCAAGTTCAAAGGTCACTTCGACCTCATCTTTGGTTTTGAAAAAACGTTTATTGATCATATTTAACTCCATTAACGACAATTAAGGTCCATCTCATAACTTGTTAGGTTAAATAATAAGCAATACATCACACATACTCAATACCGGAGGCTAGCCGCATAACTATTGCTTTGCCAAACTATCTTGTTCGGTCAATTTGAACAGTATAGTGGTTATTTGGCTTGGTTCCTCTGCCATAGATTGATGAGCATCACGTTCTTGAATGGTGACCGTGATTACATTTCCTTGTTGCTCAATATCTTTGAGCACAATTCGATCACCAATAAACTCAGCTTCGGTGCTCACCATGCGTTGGCGAAGGCTGTCGTACTGACTCAGCGCTAAGTAGGTAAAGCGTCCGGAGCCTTGGTTGCTCACCACGATGGGGTGCAGGTAACGCGTCTCATCGATTTTGCGCAGATACTGAGTGTCTAGCACAATCTCGCCGAGCTCCGCCCCTTCTTCATAGCGCCCACGGTAGACGCCTGGCGCGACTTGGTCGCTGATAAGACTGAACGCCTGGCTCTCTGGCACTTGGATTGTCCACGGGTTCGCCGTCGCCCGATCAAACACTTCGCCCATAATGGCATCCTTTCGTGGTGCTTGATTGGGAAACTTAGCTAAAATTTCTTCATCGGATAAGCTAAATCGATACAACCCCGCCGCAGTTACAATCACGAGCAGGACAATAGGTATCAGTAATATCAGCGGGATGGGTAACCAACGTTTTTTCATTTGAGGAGAGGTTTCTTAAGTAATCATAGTTAGGATCAGTATGTTAGCAGGCTAACTCAAGGAGATACAATGACGCAGCAACAGAGAATTACAATGGCTGACTGCCGTTGTGGTCAGGTCAACTTAGTTTGTCGAGGAGAGCCCGTTCGCACTGCGGTCTGTCACTGCTTTGAGTATCAAAAGCGAACCGGAAGTGTGTTTGGCGTGCAGGCTCGCTTTCTTAAACAGCAAGTCTCTTATAGCGGTGAAATGATCGAGTACACCCGCTTGAATGACTCGGGTAATAGTGTCACCTATTCGTTTTGTCCTCGCTGCAGCAGCACCATGTTAATGCGACTGCGAGCAGCATCAGACTCGATAGTGGTGCCAGTCGGTGTGTTCAATGACAAAACCTTTCCCGCCCCGGGCGTCTCGATATACGAACAGCGTAAAAGTGGTTGGGTGAAATTTAATTGTCAACTCGAACCCAACACCTAAATTCGTTCGTTGTTTTTTTACCGTAAACCCTATTCGTTGATGTTTAGGAGGACTATAATTGCGCCCCTCAGTTAAAGGAGCGCATCGTGATTTCTAAACTTCCACGCTGGGTAGAATACGGCGCATTTCTACTCGCTTTATTGGCTGGCATTGTCAACGCCATCGGGCTACTCGGCTTTCAGCACCAAGCGGTCTCTCATATTTCCGGCACAGTAACGCTGCTGGGCACGTCCATATCAGAGTTCAACCAGCAAACTACCCACCTATTATTGATCATCGTCAGCTTCTTGTTTGGTGCGACGCTCAGTGGCACTTTCATCGAAGGCGCTGCGCTAAAGCTAGGACGTCGTTATGGCGTTGCTTTATGCATAGAAAGCGCGTTACTCGCCAGTGCTTATTACCTGCTTAAACATGATTTTCAAAGCGGACAGTACTTTGCCTCGGCCGCGTGTGGTCTGCAAAATGCCATGATCACCACTTTCAGTGGTGCCATTGTGCGCACCACTCATATGACAGGGATCATTACCGACCTTGGTATTATGATTGGCGCCAAGCTGAGAGGAGCAAGCTTCGACTTTCGCAAAGCGAAGCTGTTTTTGTTTATCTTCTGCGGTTTTTTGGTGGGCGGTGTCGTCGGCGCAAACCTTTATGCACACTACGCTATCAGTGCGCTACTTGTTCCTGTAGGGCTAGCATTGGCGCTCGCTATCACTTACTGGCTGTTTATCGTCAATCAACAAACAAATCACTAATTCGAACATCCAGCTTGAAACAGAAATTCAAACAAATTAACATTCTCGACACATTAAACTAAGTACGACTAATTATTCGACGTTTTATCATGAATATTTAGCGATATTTATTGAATAGTATTGCAAGCAACGTAAAAAGCGATTAGTCTTGCGCCAATTTGATAAGATATGGATGTTTAGTGAATAACTATGCCACATGGAGTGGCTGAGATATTAACTAGTTGTAACTCGAGAAGTATATGCAAAATAGCGCTCAATCTGTTGAACAAGCCAAAGTAGGCAAAGCCACTTTCTGGATGTTCCTAATTCCTTCACTGATCGGTCTGTTTTTATTTATGGCACCGATCAGCTATCAAGGCGACATCACGATCCCTGTCGCTGTACTGGCGAAATCGATTCAAGCTCTGTTTGGTGATTTCCTCGTTCACATTATTACTGCAGTTATTGCTTTTATGGCAGTAGCCTCGGCACTATGCCGCATCAAAACGCCTGCTTTTATCGCCAGCAATGCATTTCTTAACGGCCTTTTCAATCCAACCCCACTTTGGCTTGCGGTGCGTCTAATCGGTGGTGCAGCCGTGATCATGACCTTCTTCCAGTTCGGCCCTAAAGCGATCTGGGAAGAGAACACAGGTGGACTGGTATTAGAAGGATTGCTACCAACCCTTTTCTCTGTATTCATTTTTGCAGGCCTACTCCTTCCTTTGCTACTCAACTTTGGCCTTTTGGAACTGTTTGGCACCTTGCTAAGTAAAGTCATGCGCCCACTGTTCAACTTGCCAGGACGCAGTGCGATCGACTGTATGGCTTCATGGCTCGGTGATGGCTCGGTCGGCATTTTGCTGACCAGCAAACAGTACGAAGAGAAGTTCTACACCCAACGTGAAGCTGCCGTAGTAGGCACAACCTTCTCTGCAGTCTCTATCACCTTTAGTTTGGTGGTGATTGCACAGGTAGAGCTAGAGCACTTGTTCCTGCCGTTCTACGGTGCCATTTGTTTAGCAGGCTTTGTTGCGGCGGTGATTATTCCTCGCCTGCCACCTCTGAGTCTAAAACGCGACACCTTCATTGACGGTACTAAGCCTGATAGTGATGCAGATGCCATTCCAAGCGGGCACACCAGTTTCTCTTGGGGCATGCACTTGGCTCTCAACAAAGCCGCTCAGGTGAAATCGGTTCGCAGCGTGTTTTCTGAAGGCGTACGTAACGCGATCGACATGGTGTTCGGTGTGTTACCTGTGGTTATGGGTCTAGGTACCATCGCTCTGGTGATTGCAGAGTACACCTCAGTATTTAGCATTCTAGGTCAGCCGTTTATTCCATTCTTGGAGCTACTTGGCGTACCTGAAGCCGTTGCCGCCTCTGAAACGATTGTTGTCGGCTTTGCAGATATGTTTATTCCAGCGATTCTAGCCGCTTCTATCGACAATGAAATGACACGTTTCGTGATTGCGGCGATGTCGGTTACACAGCTTATTTACATGTCTGAGGTGGGTGCTCTGCTGTTGGGAAGCCGCATTCCGGTCAACCTCATTGAGCTGTTTACCATCTTTATTCTGCGTACCTTAATCACCCTACCCGTGATTGCCGGGGTTGCACACCTCATCTTCTAATTCATCTAAGCCCCGCAAGGGGCTTTTTTTTGTTCGCCATTCTCTAAACTGATACCCGCAAATTCTCACTCTCGCAATATAATCGTTCTTTCTATTGTCAGTTCAGCATATACTTACTAACAAAGTTGTTAATGAAGAGACTTGCGGAGGGGCTCAGTGAGATTGGTCTGTACCTTATTGAGGCTTTGTTGCGTAATTCGATGGAACTAAATCAGGAAGTTACGATCTGATCGGCTACACCCATCAATCGTCGTAGC
>JBCAXU010000068.1:0-21321 GCA_038533895.1 Pseudomonadota bacterium
AGCGAACCAGTCGTTATTGATGGCTTCTTCAACCAAGTGTTTCCATTGCTGTTTACCCATTAGGCTGTCTGAGTGCTCACCTGTGACAAAACCGTAATCAAGCTCAGGGTTGGATTTCGCCGTAGCCAGCGCGTTATCGAGCATAGTCAGAAGCTCGCTAGAACTGGTCGAGGCTTTGTTGTATACCACACCCAAAGACACATTTGATGAGGCCATGCCAGTTGGGTCTGCATTCACATCTTGCACATAGGTCATGATGCTTTCAGCCACCAACTTGAGTTCTGAGTCGTCAACATTGGGTAGAATGAAACCGAACTCCTCGGTTGAAATACGCGCTAAGGTTACGTTTGGTGATGAAAGTGATACTTTCAGGTGATCAGCAAGCTCACGGACCATGCCATCGCCCGCCTCGTAACCTTTATCGTCGTACAACTCGCGAATAAAACTGGCCTCTAGAATCGCAACGCCACCGATGCCGCCTTCACCCAACCAAGAGTTCAACTGACTCATATAGTAAGCACGGTTACCCAGTTGGGAAACAGGATCGATGTACGCACGTTCGCGCAGTTGCTGCGCCTCTTTGGCTTGCGCCTTAAACGACTTTTCAAGTTGTGCTGACATACTGTTGATGCCATCGACGACGTAAATCAAATCTTGTGTTGCTGGGCGAGGGAGCGGGTCGCCAAATTGATTGCGAGCCACTTGCTCCATTTTGTTGACGATCAGCTGCAAAGGACGAAGCGCACGCTTTAGAATAAACGAGATAGCAAACAAACCGATGAGTAAGATGATGCAGAACGCGATAACCAGCCGTTCAAACGCAAGCCACAGCTGGGTGTAGGCGTCCCCAGTATGACTGACGATTTCAACTTCCGCGAGTTGCATCCATCCACTCGTCACCACGCGTCTATCATGGATGCGTTCAAACAAATTGAGGTCGGTAAACCATTTAGGTACATCAATAGGTTTGACTGGGTAGGAGCGAATGATCTCATCTCCGGTATCCAAAAAGATCAGTCGTACAATCGAATAACTACTGCCGTCAAACAGCGCATTGATGACCGACTCAACGGCGACCTGGTCTTTATCTTCTAAATAAGGAGCCAGAGCCAAACCCACGGTATTAATCGTGTTGTTGACCTCGGATTGTTGTTGTTGAATGAGGTTACTACGAGTGGTGTTGAATTCAATGATGAACACTGAAATCAACAACATCAAAATAACCGCAATCATGCCCGCAACAAGTTGTTTATATAACGTCATATTGCCTACTCATCATAATTGACTATGGGTTTGTTTAGTTGCAGCGATCGCTCGCGCGCTCGCAGATCGTTCCATAGGCTGAGCCTTGAGGATTTACCAGCGAGTTGTCCTTGCTTAGACTTCATTAGCCACAAGTTTTTACCGTTGAAACTGTATATCGGTAATAAATCTCGGCGAGTTGAAGCTCGTTTTATTCGTGGATTAATGTTGTCCAACAGAATCGGTTCGGCACTGGGCTTGGAGTAATAAGCCAGCACCATATGAAATTGATTGAGTTCGATTGCCTTAACATAAACCAAGCGCAGTTTTGTATCAGAGACACCCAACTCCAACAGAGAAAAATACTTGGCAATGGTGAAGTCTTCACAATCGCCCGCATTACTGCCCAAGAACTCAAGTGGGGTTGCCCAGTAGTCGTTCTTACCCCACAGGTTGATATCATCGACGAAATTCAGTTGGTTGAAGAAGTTGTTAACCTTAGTCAGCTTATCTCGCTCAGATAGAGAGGCGTATTGAGACATTTCACGACGCCATGTCTCGACACGAAGCGCCGCCCGAGAGCCATAGGTTTTCCTGACCGCGTCAACCCAGCGCTGCTCTTGGGTGTTAAGAGCAAACGAGGTTGTGGTGGCCAGTAGCAGTAACATCAAGGCAACCAGCCATTTGGCTAAGGTCGTCACCTTCAAGCGTGCTTCCTAGTCTGTTGAGCGAAATATTGAGCCATGCCTACTCCTTCAGGGCGTTGTTCTGTGCGCTCAAAATTGGTTTGAGCAGGTATTCCAAAATAGTGCGTTTCCCGGTGATGATGTCCACCGAGGCGGTCATTCCAGGGATAATCGGTAACGAGTTGTCTTTATCTAAACTGGTCTCTTTGGTTCGCACTCGAACCAAATAAAAACTGTTACCTTCTTCATCGGTAGTGGTATCGGCGCTGATATGTTCCAACGTCCCTTCTAGGCCACCATATTTGGTAAAGTCATAGGCACTGAATTTAACGATGGTGTGCAGTTCGGGGCGCAAAAAGGCGATATCTTGCGGGGCGATTTTTGCCTCGACCAATAAGGTATCTTCGCTGGGTACAATCTCGACAATATCCATACCGGGCTGAATTACGCCGCCCACTGTGTTGACGTTGAGCGTTTTTACCGTGCCAGTTACCGGTGATGTCACTATGGTTCTGTTAACTCTGTCTTCAAGGCCAACAGTCGACTCTGTCAGTGATGAAAGCTTATCTTGCGCCTGATTGAGTTTTTCTTGCTGCTCAGAGCGAAACTTTTGCGCCGCATCAATACGACTGAGCATGGCCTCACGGATGGCCGATTGCATAACCGGGATCTTCAGCTCGCTAGAGGTCAACTCACGTCTAGTATCGTTCACCTGGCGTTGAAGCTTGAGCAGTTCAATGCGCGGTACAACACCCTCTTCTGCTAATGGACGAGTGATTTCTAGCTCTTTGTCGGCAAAACGGTAACTCTCACGTAGGTTTCTAACGCGCGCCTGTATCTCGACCAGGTCTTGCTGTTTTTGTTTCACTTGTTGGTCGATGACCGAAAGTTGGTTGCGAAGTTTATCTAAGTCTTGACGATACTCGGCTCGTTGACGGGCGACAAGACCTGGCTGCGATTCAACTAAAACGGGTGGGAAAGCGAGTCGGTTGGGGTTGATTTGTACCGCGCTTTGCCAGTTGGCGTCTTCAAACTCTTCGTCAATAACGACGCTAGTGATGGAGGCAGAAAGCTGTAATACGCTTGCAGTTAAGTTGGCAACTTGCTGTTCACGTTCACGATAATCAGAGCGGAAACGGGTATCGTCAATCAGGAGCAATTGCTGACCCTTCTCAACTCTCTGACCTTCACGGACCAATATCTCTTTAACCAGGCCACCTTCTAGGTTCTGTACCACTTGGATCTGCGAGGAGGGAACGACTTTGCCTTGCCCGACGGTCACTTTGTCGATTTCAGCCCATGATGCCCATAGTCCAGCCAAAACAAAAAAGATCACCATGACCCACAGCATAACTCTGGCGCTGTTTGGTGTATTCAGTAACAACGCAGCGGTTTTGTCGTCGACATAATCCAACTCGTCAGGAGTAAGCTTGTTATAACTGCTCTTACTCATGGGTGATCCTTGTTCAATAATGGTATTTGATTGATTTTATTACTCATGACAGCAAAAGTTAAGGATTTGCTATCGCTTTTGTCATGCAAGTGATGAATGCCGCCAATTTAATAGACGGTTTTTATAAAGTGTAGCCATTGTACGTTGCTTGGGCTTGAGTTCTCTCTATTTAGAGCGCACAATCGATGAAAAAATTTCGTCGAGGATAACAGATGGAACTTGAAGATATTCGCCGTGAGTATTGCAAAGGTGGACTGCGCCGAAAAGATTTGCTCGCTGATCCCATTGATCAGTTTAACTTATGGTTGCAACAGGCCATAGAGGCGAAACTCACCGACCCGACTGCAATGACGGTGGCAACGGTCGATGAAAGCGGACAGCCCTTTCAAAGAATTGTGCTGCTCAAGGATGTTGATCAGCGCGGCTTTGTTTTTTACACCAACTTAGGCAGCCGTAAAGCTCAGCACATTGAGCACAATGCTAAAGTTAGCCTGCATTTTCCTTGGCATCCGATAGAGCGTCAGGTACACATCACCGGAGTGGCAGAAAAGCTGAGCGCAGCGGAGAACATGAAGTACTTTTCCTCGCGTCCTAAAGCCAGTCAATTGGCGGCGATAGCCAGTAAGCAGAGTAGCCGAATTTCTGCTCGTGGTGTGTTGGAAGGTAAATTTCTTGAACTAAAACAGAAGTTTGCTGCTGGCGAGATCCCAGTGCCGAGTTTCTGGGGTGGGTTTAGAATCAAACCTGAAAGTGTCGAGTTTTGGCAGGGAGGGGAGCATCGTTTGCACGACCGCTTCCTATTCTCCAAACAACAGCAAGCTTGGCAGATAGACAGACTAGCGCCTTAACGCCATTGATAATACGCCGCTTATGCGGCGTATTCACTATTGAGTGCTACCGAAATTTGAGTTTTGAGTAGCGTTTTGGGAATGTGCGATCCAAACCCTTGTTCTAATGCCATTTCAATCAACTCCGCTTTCGAGTGTGCACCGAACTTACTGCGCAGTCTTACCACGTAACTTTCCAATGTCTTGACCGAGATATTCATAATCTTGGCGATGTAATGGGGTTTCTTTCCGTATAGCAGCAGAAAAAGCGCTTCCGATTCTCTGTCAGTAAGTTGGCTGCTGAGGGTACTGCGAGCAGGCGTATCAGCGGCGATGGTCTGCCCTGAAGACAAACCTGTCGCACGGCAGATCCAATGTCCTACTTCTAAAATCGCGGTATCAGACAGCTCTTGACCATAGAAAATGGTCCCTTGTACTTGCCCATCATCGTCGAACCAAGGAGTTTTGGTAAAAATATGCGCGCGCCATGTGCCGTCAGGGTAGGGGTGAATGTCGAGGACTTTGAGCTGCGTTTTATGCTCGATCACATAGCGGTCTTGTTTGACAAAATCGGCGGCGCAGCGTGTGGTTGGGCTCGGCATTTGATGATCTGTGAGTCCGATACAGTCGTCAGGTTGGGCAAAACCAATCAGCTTGGCGTAAGCAAGATTGGCATAGACAAAAGTAGAGTTAAGATCTTTGCATCCCCAATACCCAGGCAATTGATTAAATAGGGAGATCTGATGTGGCTTCACTTGAGCGTTTCACTTATGCATAGATAGGCTATTAAACGAGGTGAGTATCATAACACAGCCTTTGTCTGATGAGAGGGGAGATTTGGTGGGCAATAACAAGGGCCAACATAAAAAATGCCAGGCATCCTTAGATGACTGGCAAACACAAGAACGTGAGCTCTTGTCGACGTGTAGAAGAGGTTCTATGTACTCAGTACAAACCACTGAGGTATAGACATATCAATAGATATCAAGCTTAAGTGGCTAAGCTTAAGCTCGGCAATAATAGTATCTTATTGAATTAAATAAAAAAGGGGGGAAATCCCCCCTGTTCGATCAGCGAATATCTCGGACGACGCGGAAGCCGGCGTAATTCGCCGCTTCGGAAGGTGAGAGGAACAATTGCTTGTCCGCTGCGGCCATATCCGGAGAAAAGTTCCACGCACCGCCCTTCAATATCCCACGTGCACTGCTGGTCCATTGCCAGACATTACCAATACTGTCATAGATGCCAAGACGATTTGGTTGGAATGCGCTGACGGGAGACGTACTGGTGTTCGACCACGGAGTCCCGCTCCAACCAGTATTCGCTTCACCTGGTTTAAAGTCATTGCCCCACCAGTACTTTTGTTGGCTACCGGCTCGAGCCGCCACTTCCCATTCATCTTCGGTTGGTAGGCGATAAGATGCTCCCGTCTGTTTACGGAGCCAGTTTGTATAAGCTTTGGCGTCATTTTGGCTGACACAGACTACCGGTGAATTCGGGTACTGTTTAAAGCCTGGATCGCGCCAACTGCTGCTGGAAATCGGTGTCACTTCACCTTCAACCAACGCTGTACAGGTATTTTTCAGCTCTGCATCCGTTTGGTATCCGGTCTGCTCAACAAACAGTGAGAATTGACTAACCGTTACTGGCGTAGCGCCAATCGCGAAAGCATGATCAAGGTAAACCTGTCGAGAGCCTTGCTCTCCAACAAAGAACTTGCCTGGCAGCAGGGTGATCACCTCAGGAGCAGAACTTTTGTTGGCCATACCATCGGCAAACTTAGTCCCTTCTCGAAGAGGGTTGGCCTTTTCCGTCAACACTGCGCGTAGAGAGGTGTCTGACTTAACCGATACTTGCTGACTGAAGGACTGATATCCCTCTTTTTTAATTAAGACATTATGTGTGCCGGTTGGCAACATCACTTCGACAGGGGTACTGCCATAAGAGACGCCATCGATGAACACGCTGTCGTTATATTGGTTAGAGCGCAGTGATAACGTCACCCAAGCAATTTCTTGATCGACAGGAAGTGGCTTGCTGCTGTCTACACCGGGCGCAAAACAGTATTGGTTGTCGACCTGTAGCAATTGACATGCGACGGTCTCTTTAGGGCGTGCTTCTAGCTCGACATCCATGATGGTGCGGTAGCGCACACCGTCATAGAATCCGGCTTGCTTGGTTGCATGGCGAAGCACATGAATATTGAGTGAAGCATCATTGATGTTGCGTTTCACCAAGGTGCTTTCACTGGTTTGGTCGACGATTTCTGCGCGGAACTGCTTGACCGCTTTTTGCAGCGCTAACTCACGAGTTTGCTGGTCACATTGAGACAGTGTCATCGATGGCTGGCAACGGTTGGTAAAGCTAACTGAGACGGAGTTCGGCTGTGTCAGCTCGCTTTTGAGCTGATCCACACGGGCACGCAGCTTACTCTCATCTAATCCTGCGATCGCTTGCTCAATGGCTTCAAGTTCGGCTTGGCGAGTTGCCACCACGGCGCGTTGCTCTTCGACGGCTTGTTCAGCGGCTAGGCGCGCTTTTTGATTTTGCTTCACCGCAGACCAAGCATCTTGGTAGGCTTGCTGGGAGGCCACAATATCAATGCTAGGGTCATCAATCATGCGTTGATAATCAGAATCGAGCTTTTGTTTAGCATCGTTAAACGCTTTGTCGAGCGTTTTCGCTTTCTGGTCGAGTGAGCTAAGGTCAGCTTGTTTTTGATCGAGTAGAGCATGCTGCTCGTCTTTCGCTTGTCGCGCGCTGTTTAATTCGTCATGTTTAGTAAATAACTGATCATCAATTTGTATCAATGACAAAGGGCCGTCATCAGCGAAGGCTGGAGACGACATTAAACATGGCGATAATGCTAGCAAAAGTGCGGATAAACCTGGACGCATTGTCTTTCTTCTACATCTCATATTAATTAGTAGACTTATTCTAAACGAAAACGCCACTTTGTCTTAAGTTATCAATGAATAACTTAGGATCAAAATGGCGCTTTCGTTCATCTTTGTGAGTCAGATTGGTAATTCAATCATTAGCCACTTGGACGAAGTTTAACCCAAACCGTGTCGTTGGTGTTGACACTAATCACGCGGTTGTAGGTTTCAAAGCCGTTTTTAGATACCGTGACTTGGTGTTCACCACGCGGTAGAACGACTTCTACCGGTGTACTTCCGTAGTTGATACCGTTGATGACGACAGAATCATCGTATTGGTCTGAGCGAACAGTCACATTAACCCAGTTCTTATCTTGCTTGCTGGTGTCAGCGGTTTGTTCACCTTTCAAACAGTAGCGAGATGAAACATCAAGCAGTTTACAAGCCGCTGATGCTTCTGGTCGTGCTTGCAGCTGAGAACGCATTTCCGTGTAGTAGCTGTTATTGCCTTCAAAGCCAGAGCGAATCACTTGGTTCTCTTGAACATGAACATTGAGCTGGACGCCTTTGGCGTTTTGTTTCGCAATGTTAGATTCGGTTAAGCGGTCCATCAACTGAGCTTTAAAGGTTTTAACCGCTTTCTGCTTAGTTAAGTAGTGGCCTTGGCTAGTACATTCACCGAGTGTCATGGTTGATGAACAGGTGGTTTTGTAGCTGGTTTCCAGTACGTCACTTTCACGCAACTCAGCAGCCAAACGTTTCACTCGCGCCTCTACTTTTTGCTCTTGCAGATAAGAGAGCTCGCTATTGAGTCGGGCTTGTTTCTGTTTGATTTGCGACAAGCGCATTTCGCTTTCAGTGATCGCTTGTTGATTCTCAAGAATGGCGTTCTGGTTATCCTTAACCTCTGCCCACGCGTCTTGATACGCTTTCTGGAAAGACACTAAATCAATCTCTGGATCATCAAGGAGACGGTTATACTGTTTGTCCAGAGCGGATTTAGCACGGTTTCGCTTAGCGTTGAGCTCTTGCTCTTGGCGCTTTAGCTTAGTTTCTTCGTTTTGAAGTTGTTGGAGACGCTCAGCTTCAGAGTTGAACTCTGCAGCCATAGTGCCCATTTCAGCTTCTTTAGTTTCTAATTTAGTTTCGATTTGAGCAACAGGATCAGCCTGTACACTTTCTTGTGCAAAAATCGAAGTCGAAACCCAAATAGGGCTTAGCGCAAGCAAAAGCGCTGGGATGCGACGTATGATCATAAGTCCCTGCAACAATTAACGTTTAAACAACCAATGTAAAAAATCAAATCAGTGCATATCGACAAAATATGCGACTTACATTAGGAAAAAGACAAACTTTTGACAGTCCATTGCTCAGATGCCTTGCAAAGGTCTATTTCTTCCACTTCTTTCACTCTATTATCAGAGAGCGTTACCTAAGCTTATCATAATTCGAGATAAACCTATCTAATACATACTCCATTTTGGGCGCATTCAAGAAATATGCAAGCAAAGATTTTTGATCGAGAATGGGTAATGTGGATAGAAGTGACATGAGCCGTAATTTATGTGCGCTTGATCATTCTTCCGGTGGTTTGGTTGGTGGTTTTTTAATCACCAACTAGGGGGGCTAACAGCCATGGTTAAGTTGCTCAGTGAAACTTATTTGATAGCTTATCAATATGAATTTCGAGTTGCATCACTTTTGGTATACCATGCATAAACCGACGAATAAATTTTCTGTGAGCCGCTATGTCTCGTGCCAATAAAACGCAAAGTGAAGTCCCCACTGCCAAAGAATTGTCGCCAAGACCTGCGCAACTGATCACGCTGCCCTCTTACATGGAATGTCATGATCATCACTACACTCAAGTGGTGATCGGTTTAAAGGGACAGGCAGAGTTTGAAGTCAGTGGACACGGAAATTTGGTTGGCCCTGGGCAAGGCTGCGTCGTGACTTCGGGATCTGGACATGCGTTTGGTGGCGTTGTGGGGCAATCGGATATCTTGGTGCTCAACATGCCTGTTCCGCAGCAAGGAGATCCGCTGATGCTGCAGCGTCTCAACGAGCTGAATCAAAAAGATACCTACTTCAAGCTCGATGGACAGATTCAAAAATTGATCCAGATGTTGGTGGCAGAGATGCAGGCCAATCCTGATGATCTTTTACTTAGCCGAGCATGTAACGACACTGTCGTCGCTCTGATGCAGCGTCATATGTCGGCCTTCGAAACTTCGCGCAAAGAGTCACGCTTTGATCTAGAGGCCATCGACCGCTATATCGAGCAACATCTGAGTCAAAAAATTTCGGTGACTCAATTGGCGGGGAGCGTTTTTCTCGGAGAAAGCCAATTCCACTCACTGTTTAAAGAGCAAATGGGCATTACGCCGCATCAGTATGTACTTGGCAAGCGCATTGATATGGCAAAGCAGCTGATTGAACAAGGAAACCTAACTTTGGGTCAGGTCGCAGAGTTCACCGGATTTTCCGGGCAAAGCACCTTTACTCACTCTTTTACCCGTCTTCAGGGTATGTCACCTTCCCAATACAAGAAACAATTCGGTTAAATAAGCTAACGTTTTCGCTATAAAGTTTGCTCGTTTGAGTGTGACTCTGTATTTGTTTTGTTAAAAATCAGAGTTTTTAGCAAAAAACTCGGAGTTTTTGACAAGTAATCTTCTCAAGCTCAAAATACACTGCTCGCCATTGTAGGAAACCTGGAATGATTTCAGGTCTGAGATTGAGGAAAACGCATGTTTACAGCAACTGATGTGTTAAATGCTGAGTTTGTTGAGCAGCCGCTTAGCAAGCTTTGGTCATTGATCTCACCACTATACATGGTGGATGAGTCGCAATGGCTAAACCAATTGCTGCCTTTGGCGACGCCAACGGATGCCGAAAAACAACAAATTACTGAGAAGACCAGCGATCTGATCAAAGCGATTCGTGCTGACAAGAAGTCGATTCAGATGATAGACGCCCTGCTTCTCGAGTACAGTCTAGATACCCAAGAGGGTATTTTGTTGATGTGTCTGGCCGAAGCATTAATGCGTATTCCTGATGCGGCGACAGCAGATGCATTGATTCGCGACAAATTGACGGTAGCCGATTGGAAATCACATCTGAAAAACTCAGATTCTGTTTTTGTTAACGCGTCAACCTGGGGGTTGATGCTTACTGGCAAAGTGGTGGGACTGTCTGAAAATGAGACGCAAAGCCCAGTCAGCGCCGTGAATCGCCTAGTGAACAAAATGTCTGAGCCAGTCATTCGTCAAGCGATGCATCAAGCGATGAAGGTGATGGGACACCAATTTGTGTTGGGACGCACTATCGCTGAAGCGCAGAAAAATGGCAAAAGTATGCGCGACAAAGGCTTTACCTACTCATACGACATGCTAGGTGAAGCGGCACTGACCACAGCCGATGCAAACAAATATTTCAAAGATTACCTAATGGCGATCGAAGCGGTGGGTCGTGATAGCTATGGTCTTGAAACCAGCCCTGCTCCGTCTGTGTCGATTAAGTTGTCTGCGCTACATCCGCGTTATGAGGTAGCAAATGAAGCACGGGTGATGACTGAGCTTTACGACACCCTGCAGCAGTTGTTGCGTCGAGCAGTAGAGCTTGATGTCGCGATTACCATTGATGCCGAGGAAGCTGACCGTTTAGAGCTCTCGCTGAAGCTATTTGAGAAGGTGTATCGCAGTGAACTGGTACAAGGCTGGGGTAAATTCGGTCTTGTGATTCAGGCTTACTCGAAGCGTGCGCTCCCTGTCCTTGTTTGGCTAAACGCTCTGGCCAAAGAGCAAGGCGACCTGATCCCACTGCGTCTTGTAAAAGGTGCATACTGGGACAGCGAGATCAAGTGGTCACAACAAGCGGGCTATACGAACTACCCAGTTTACACGCGTAAAGAAGCGACGGACGTAGCGTATTTGGCCTGCGCACGTTTTCTTCTTAGTGAGCATGTACGTGGCAACATTTACCCACAATTTGCTAGCCACAACGCGCAAACTGTTACATCGATTGCCGTCATGGCGAGCCATAAAGATTTTGAATTCCAACGTTTACATGGCATGGGTGACTCGCTGTACAACCACGCCATGAGCGCCTACAAACAGTCTGTTCGTATTTACGCGCCGGTAGGTAGCCATAAAGATTTGTTGCCATATCTGGTTCGCCGACTTCTTGAGAATGGCGCGAATAGTTCGTTTGTGCACCGATTGGTTGACGCTCGTTGTCCAATCGACAGCTTGACTCAGCATCCGGTGGATATGCTACTGGCATTCGATACCCTCAATAACGCCAGCATCCCACTGCCGACTGAGATTTTCCCGGAGCGCAAAAACTCACTGGGCGTGAATGTCGATGTTGAAAGCGAAGCAAAACCGTTTGAACATGAGGTGAAAAGCTTCCTAAACCAACAATGGCAAGCAGGGCCGGTGATTAACGGCGAAGCATTCGCCGAAAGCATGATCAAGGAATCGACCAACGTTGAAATCGTAACGGCACCTTTCGACAGACGTATTGAAGTTGGCAAGGTGGCTTTCGCTAACCTTGATCATGTTTCCGCTGCGATAGAGGGTGCAGCGCACGCTTTCCCTGCTTGGCAAGCCACAGCAAAAGCAGAGCGTGCAGAGAAACTCGAGACGCTCGCTGACTTACTTGAAGAGCATTTAGCCGAGTTGGTGGCCTTGTGTCACCAAGAGGCGGGTAAAACCATTCACGACAGCATAGACGAGGTGAGAGAGGCGGTCGATTTCTGTCGTTACTACGCCAAGCAAGTCGATGCGCTAGGTGAGTTGTCGCTAAAGGGTTTTGACGGTCAAAACCGCACAGTGGTGCGCCAAGGTCGTGGTGTGTTCGTTTGTATCAGCCCTTGGAACTTCCCGTTGGCGATTTTCCTCGGTCAAGTCACCGCTGCTTTGGTGGCGGGGAATACCGTGGTCGCCAAACCTGCTGAACAAACCAGCTTAATCGCGGCTCGAGCGGTTGAGTTGATGCAAGATGCGGGCTTCCCAGCGGGCACGATTCAGCTACTTACTGGTCGCGGCGCCGAAATCGGCTCGGCCTTGACGTCACACCCTGCCATTGCGGGCGTGGCGTTTACTGGCTCCACAGCGACGGCGCAGCGCATCAATCAAACCTTGGCTGAGCGCGACGCAGCGCCGGTACCGTTTATTGCCGAAACGGGTGGGCAGAATGCGATGATCGTCGACAGTACTGCACTCCCTGAGCAAGTCGTTCGTGATGTGATTCGTTCAGCGTTTGCCTCTGCGGGTCAACGTTGTAGTGCCTTGCGCGTGTTGTATGTTCAACAAGATATTGCAGACCGAATCGTTGCATTGATTCAAGGTGCGATGCAGGAGTTAAGTGTGGGTAAACCTTACTTGCACTCAACCGATGTGGGGCCAGTTATCGATGCGAATGCGAAAAACAAACTCATGGCGCATATCGAGCAGATGAGTGCCAGTGAGAAAAAAGTCGCTCAGCTAGCTTTGTCGCAAGAGCATGAATACGGTGATTTTGTTGCGCCAACGGCGTTTGAAATTCGCGACATCTCAGTGCTTAAAGAGGAGCAGTTTGGTCCGATTCTGCACATAGTGCGTTTTAAAGCCAGTGAGCTTAATCAAGTGGTCGAGCAAATTAACCAAACCGGATTTGGCTTGACGATGGGCATTCATAGTCGAAATGAAACCACCTATCGCTGGATTGAAAAACACGCCCGAGTCGGTAACTGCTACATCAACCGTGATCAAGTGGGTGCGGTTGTGGGGGTTCAGCCATTTGGTGGTCAAGGGCTCTCAGGTACTGGTCCTAAAGCGGGTGGTCCTCATTACCTATACCGCTTCACTCAAACTCAGTTTTCTTGATTAAAGGCGAGGAGAAATAATCATGGTTCATCAAGTCACTCGTTTTGCTGATGCTTTTTCAGCTTGGGAAAACTGGAATCTCACCGATTTTGATTCAAAGAGTGAGTGTTTGCTCGCTTTTAAACAGGCTCTACAACAGGTTCAACCTGAGTTGGCCTCGGTTGTGTCTTATCACATTGAGCAAGCGTCGGCGTTGCTGGCGGAAACGCATCAATTGGTTGGACCTACTGGAGAAACCAACGAACTCTACACCGCAGGGCGCGGTGTAGCGCTTGTCATCCAAGATGATGAGCAAACGTCGGCTAAGCAAGCCGTGGTCGCGCAGATGACTGCCGCTTTGATTGCGGGAAATACCGTAATCTTATGCAGTGATGATACCGAGTTAGGCCAAGCTCTTGAGGCGGCATTTTTGCAGTCTTCACTGCCAACCCATTTAGTACAGTTTGTAGCACTTGATGCATACCATCAGTTGCTCGAGTCGGATGTACGCAGTATTGGATACGTTGGTAATGAGCAGGTTGAGAAAACACTCAACCGACAACTGGCGAAACGCTCAGGCGCGATCGTTAGCCTGACGTCCGAAACGGATCTGGTCAGCATTCCTGTTGCCCACGATCCTCACTTAGCGCTCCGTTTTATTACAGAGCGTACCCGCACAATAAATATAACAGCTGTGGGTGGTAACGCGACCTTGCTTGAGCTTGGTAACGAAACCCACTAACTCTTCTTTGGCCTGCCCTCTGATAGAGAGGGCAATCATGGAAGGCGATATTATTAGAGAGGACAAATCACATGGAAAATAGCTTTGCTATTACGACCACGTTTATTGCGTATCTGATCATGATGCTCGCAATCGGCGTTTACGCATATCAACGAACGAAAAGCTCAAGCGATTATTTTCTTGGCGGTCGCTCACTTGGACCTTGGCCTGCAGCACTCTCTGCGGGTGCCTCCGATATGAGTGGCTGGTTGCTACTTGGCTTACCCGGTTACGCCTATGCGGCCGGTATTGAAGCGTTCTGGCTAGCCGGTGGCTTACTAGCGGGAACATGGCTTAACTGGCTCATCAATGCAAAGCGTTTGCGTACCTACAGTATTACCACTGACGCGCTGACCTTGCCAGAGTTCCTATCACGCCGTTTCAACGATGACTCGAAGATGATTCAGGTTATTTCTGCTTTCTTCATTCTTCTTTTCTTCCTTTTCTATACCAGTTCGGGTCTAGTGGCTGGCGGCAAACTGTTTGAAACTGTATTCGGTTTGGATTACACCACGGCGGTAATTATCGGCACGGTATGTGTGGTTTCATACACCCTGTTTGGTGGTTTCCTTGCGGTATCTTGGACCGACTTGGTGCAAGGCTTGCTGATGGCTGCCGCTCTGCTGATTGTGCCTATTACGGCATTAGAAGGCGGATTTGGTCAGCTTAGCAGCGACCTGGCGAGCATTAATCCAGAGTTGTTGACGTTATGGCGAGACTCCAAAGGTGAACCATTATCGGCGATCGGGATCATCTCACTTGTGGCATGGGGTTTAGGTTACTTTGGCCAGCCGCACATCTTGGCTCGTTTCAAGGCGTCACGTTCTAACAAAGATTTGACGACAGCACGTCGCATTGCGGTTATTTGGACGGCGCTATCTATGGTCGGTGCCATGCTTGTCGGTTTAGTCGGTCTGGTTTACGTGACCAACTCAGGTGTGACGGTAGACGATGGCGAGAAAATCTTCATGCTGTTGGTTAACTCACTGTTCCACCCTGTGATCGCGGGTATCTTACTTGCCGCTATCCTTGCTGCGGTTATGAGTACAGCTGACTCACAGCTGTTGGTGTCGTCTTCAGCGCTGGCCGAAGATTTTTACAAGCAAGTGTTCAAAAAAGATGCAAGTTCTGAAGAGATCGTTCTTGTTGGCCGTATCGCTGTGATTGGCATCTCGGTTGTGGCCCTAGTGCTTGCAATGACTCCAGACAGTTCAGTATTAGGTCTCGTTTCCTACGCTTGGGCTGGTTTCGGTGCCGCATTTGGCCCTGCTCTGGTGCTAAGTCTTTACTGGGAGCGTATGAACCGTAATGGTGCCCTTGTCGGTATTGTGGTCGGTGGTATTACCATCGTGGTTTGGAAGCAACTATCAGGCGGATGGTTCGATGTTTACGAGATTGTTCCGGGAATCATCTTCTCAACCTTGAGTATTGTTGTTGTTAGTCTAATGACAGGTGAGCCAGAGCAAAGCGTGAAATCTCAGCATGCTACCTTTAAGAAGCAATTGGCAGAACTTGACTAGATCGACGCAATTTCGCTAATGAAGCCCCGATTTTCGGGGCTTTTCTCGTTTAAGGCGTCCATTTTTTGAACTTGCCTCACGTTTTCTAAACTATTGTTTGAATTTAGTGAACTCTCTCTTTCAAAATGTGTCGACTATCAGTAACGAGAGTAAAAGGAGAGACGAACATGCCAAAAATGCACTGCCATTGTTGTAATAAAACAACGCACCATAAAGTCGTGATGAAACGCTGCGAAGTTGAACATGATTCGGTGATGAAGAGCATGGCTTGTTTCTTCTCAACACTATTCCAAGGTGATCACTACGTGAAAATGGAAAAGCAGGCATTTTGCCGTGTTTGCAACAGCCAAACGGAAGTGACCCAAGTGAGCAGCGCGCTCACTGACGCAAAAATAGCATAAGTTCACATCTTGGTGGTTATCTGTCGCCACCACTCTTCACTGTTACCGCTTTTCATCTAGAATAGAGCCCAATTCGCTAGGCTAGCATTTTGGGCTACTTATGACTTTAGATCGTATCGACAAAGAGATCCTTCGCGCGCTCAATCTCAAAGGGCGTTTACCAATTGTTGAGCTCGCCAAACAGGTTAATTTAACCACTTCTCCGTGCTCAGACCGAGTCAAACGGCTGGAAAAAGAAGGGTATATTTCGGGTTATCACGCGGAACTCAATCCTGAAAAATTGGGCTTGGATGTACAAGTTTTCATTCATATTCGTCTTGATCAAACCAGTTTTTCAATTTTTGAGAAGTTTGCTCAAGCGGTGGCGGATATGCCGGAGATTGAAGAGTGTTATTCACTGTCTGGTGATTTTGACACCATGATAAAAGTTCGAGTTAAGGATATGAAAGCATATCAGCATTTTATGTCGGCCAAACTTGGCACCCTGCCTGGCGTTATCCAGACTCGAAGTGAGGTGGTGATTGAGGAGCACAAGACCAGCTTTGGTGTGAATGCAGACTTGATTGCTAAACTCTAGAGATATCTAGCTTAACCAATAAGGGAAGCGGTTGAGCTTCCCTTATACAATGGTGGACTAGGCAATGAATGAAGACACGACACCAATAAGGCCACCAAATACGCCGCCCCAGACAACCAACCAGCCTAAGTGATCTTTGATCATCTTCTGCACCATCTCTTTCACCAACTTTGGAGTCAACTCATTCAAACGTTGATCGATAATGTTCTCGATGTTGACCTGAATCTCTTCCATCATAGCGGGGGCTTCAAATTGCTCTTTTAGCGCCTGCTTGACCGCGTCGCTTTGGCTAATCTCGACAATCGACTCTTGCATCTTTTCCACAAAAGGTTGTTTGAGTGGTTGCAGAGCTTCTGTACCACCAAACATTGCCAGCATCCCACCGAAGGAGGAGTTAGCGATCACTTCGACCAGTGAATCGAAAGTAGGATTAAAGTCTACTTTTTCCAGAACGGGTTCTAAGTTTATTGTCGTGCCGCCTGTCATCTCGCTGCTTAAAAACTTATCGATGTTCGCTTGGGTAAAAAACTGCTCCATCATTAAAGTTTTGATTGCAGTCTTAAACTGCTCAAAACGGGCTGGAATGACGCCTGAACCGTACAATCCTGGCACTTTTTCAAATAGCATATGGATTGCAAGCCAGTTAGTGATAGCACCAGAAAAAGCAAACAGACCCGCATAGAAAGCAATTTGATTGTCGGTTTGATAGCCACCAGCAAGTAGTGCCAGGGCAATAAGATTAGTCAGTAAACTTTTGTTCATGTTAAGCGTAAAGTCATGGGTTTAACAATGGGCGCAGTATATACCAAGTTAAATCGACAGTGACACCTATTCTCTACACGTTGTTGCGCCTTTCTTCGGCATCAACAATGGCTTGCCTAACGCTGTCGGGGAGGTCGGCTTTAGTGTTGTTTTTGAAATCAAACATCACACAGGTCGCTCGCCCTTGGGTGGTCACTTTACCTTGGCGCTTGCTGACAATTTGGTACTCCATGGTGAAGCGATCTTGTCGCAAGTCCACCACTCGCGAGCCTATTAGCAAAGTGTCTGGAAACGTCACCGGTCTGATGTATTTACACTCAGTATGGCCGAGTACCGGACCAATTTGGCTTTCCCGAAGGTTGACCAGCAAATCGATTTGCTTGAAGTAGTCGAGACGAGCGGTCTCAAAATAGCGAAAATAAACGACGTTATTGACGTGTTGTAGCGCGTCCATCTCTCCCCAGGCAACGGGAATTTCAGTGATCACCGGGTAATCGGCGAGTAAATCGTCCATGTTGTGTCTCCTTGTGTTGGAGCAATTAGTCTAAATTGTTTTGATTTTGACGCATGCCAGTTGTTAACAAAATGTGATCGGTGAGACATTGAATTAAGAGTGGACAATAAAAAAAGGGCCCTGAGGCCCTTTGCATGATTAGGTTCGATACTGTTTGAGGATATCAGCCAGTGACACCGATGCTCTGGTCAAGTTGGCGACACCCAATGAAGATTGCTCGGCGACACTGCGTATGGTGTTGGACTGGTTGCGGATATCGCTGAGCTCGGAAGCAATATCGTTGGCCACTGCACTTTGCTCTTCAGCTGAGGTTGAGATTTGAATGCTCATATCCATCAGTGAGCGCGCGGACTCGGAGATCGATTGAACATCATTGCCGATATCGGCGACTAAACTGCTACTAGTTTGCGCTTGGCTAACAGTTTGCTCAGTGATGGAAGCAATGCTGTGAGTTTCCGATTGCAGCTTCTCTATCATGGCTTGAATCTCTACCGTTGCCGCCTGAGTGCGTCCGGCGAGAGTACGAACCTCGTCAGCGACCACGGCAAAGCCACGCCCTTGTTCACCTGCACGAGCGGCTTCGATGGCTGCATTCAATGCTAACAGGTTGGTTTGTTCTGAAATGGCGTTGATGGTGGTGATCACTTCGTTAATCTGAGTGGTATTTTCAGTGAGAGTTGCCACAGACTGGGAGGCTTGAGCAATATAGTCCGACAGTTTAGTGATTTCACTGATTGCCGAGCGAACTCGTTGATAGCTTTGCTCGATGTGCTGTGAGTCGCTCTCAGTTTGTGCAGTGGCTTGTTGCGAAATATTGGTAACTTCTTTCGCTGACGCTGTCATCTCTTCCATGGCAGTCGCGACAGAGTCTAGAGAGGCGTACTGCTGACTGATCTGAGATTCACTGGTTTTCATCTCTTGCTCAAATGAAGACGAGGTCTCGCTCATGGTGGTCGCGTTCTGCTTAACCGTTACGACCAGCTCTGTTAGTGTGTCCATCGCTTTGTCGAGCGCGCAGCCAATGGTGCCAAACTCATCACGACCAGGATGGAAGCCAAGACGTGACGTGAGATCGCCTTCACCGATGCGTTGTGTGGTGGTGTACAGCACCCAAAGCGCACCTCCAATAAAGGTCGCCACCCAGTAAGTAAAGATGGCAAACGGAATAGCCCAAATAAAGCTGAGCGCGAGGCTAGTTATCGCTTCTGATTTAACTTGCTGTGCCTCCGCGCGTTTATCGAGGGTGAGTTGGTAAGCTTTACCATCTTTGGCCACAGCCGAAACCATAGCGAGTCCTTGGTCATAGCTGGCGGGCACTTTACGATTCACGGGTTGAATTTCTCGCCAAGCAGAAAGCGTCTCTGAAGTGCCGACTGCAATGGCGCCTTCAAGCTTATGTTCGGCTGCTTGAAGGGTACTTTGTTCGAACGCATTGAGCGTGTTTACATATCTGCCACCTGCTATCGTGGCCACTGAGATCAAAAACAGTGCAAAAATGACCCACATCTTGTCATTGATGGACATTTTGATAAACAGTCGGTCTATCGTTCGAAATTCAACTTCTTTCATATTGGGATTCCTATTCCGCCTATGCCGGAAGGCTAATTGAGATTGGCTAGTAATACATCTGTTAATTTATCGGTCAAAACGACAGAATTATGAGTGTTCAATCACAATGATTTGCAAGGTATGTGAATCTTTGTTTTAACTTTGTGATTTTGGTCTCGTTTTCACAGGCGTCGGTAACGAATCAACCCCATCCATCGCCAACCTTACAAGTGTTTATCTGTATAACGTATAAAAAATGATAGCAGTAATTTTTTGCCTTGCTACCGCTACGATTGGCTGGGTTAAGAGGCGGCTTGCTCTGGCTGGGATCGGTCGAGTAACCGACTTAGCCTAAATCCGGTAACCAGCATAGTGCCGGCTAACACCAGCGCGGTGCCAAACAAAGTATTGAAACCAATGGGTTCGTCTAATATAACGGCGCCCCAAACAATGCCGAATACCGGAATAAGAAAGGTCACGGAGAGGGCTGAAGTCGCGCCCTCATCCGCGACCAAGCGAAAGTACAGAAGATAAGCTGCGCCAGTGCAGATAACGCCCAATGCCACGACAGAGAGGATTTCAACCTGTGTCGGTGCAGCGCGCATAGGGATAAATGGCAGTAGAGGTACGATAAGTAAGGTGGCTGCCCACATGTTGCCATGTGCATTGTCGAACGAGGCAATTTTTGGTGCACCTTTGGTGTAGTTTGTGGCAATCCCATAGCTGAATGCGGCCAGAAGACTGGCGCCAATAGGCCACAGTGTCTCGCCACTCATAGTGGAAGAATCAAATCCCACTAAAGTCGCTACCCCCAACAGTCCCAACGCCATCCCTAACGCAACGCGCACGGTAATCCGGGTTTTATACCAGATGGCAGCAATCAGCGCGCCCCAGATGGGCGCAGTGGAATTGAGAATGGATAACGTAGACGCATTGAGTGACTGCGCGGCGTAAGCAAAAAGCAAAAAAGGTAATGCGGTGTTAAATAGACCTATCGTCATAAAGTGTTGCCAATGCTGCCTAAAGGCGAGTTTGCGGCGCAGGTACAGGGCAACCATAAACAAGCTAAGTGCGGCAAATCCTACGCGAAACTCAATTAAATACGCTGGGCCGAAGGTATTTGCGGCAATGCGCATAAATAGAAACGAACCACCCCAGATGGCCGCTAGGCAAAGCAAGCGAAGAAAACTCGATGCACTCATATCAATCCCCTAAAAATGTTAACTTAATGTGAATCAAAAAGGTCGAGTAAGCAATAACTATCTGGTGGAAGAATGTCTGTTTAGACGTGATGTTTTGATCAACGATTTTCATCTGACGAGAAAAAAGATGATTTCCTAGGTCGTAATTATCAGCTGTAAGCCATAATCTAGACGGATGTTTGAACAATCGAGATATGTGGTTATGAATCTCATCGTCAATATTCACAAAAGCGTGAGAAAGCACGGATTTGAAATGGCGACGCGTCAAGCATGGAAGTGTGGCGTCAAAGCAAACTTAGTCAAACGTGTTATTGGTGTC
The DNA here is from genome assembly GCA_038533895.1 of Pseudomonadota bacterium. Taxonomy (GTDB): domain Bacteria; phylum Pseudomonadota; class Gammaproteobacteria; order Enterobacterales; family Vibrionaceae; genus Vibrio. The sequence continues at coordinate 20,561 of JBCAXU010000068.1, forward strand.
GCTAAGGGGCAAATTGTATGCGTGGTTGAAGGTGTACGCCCGGAATTATCTACAGAACTCAACAACCCATGTCACGATGAGGATAAGCAAGGCCGCTACGTGTTTGTCGGCGGCATTGTTTGGCAACCGAATGATCTGCTAGCACCGGGCTTCCCAGATTTTATGTTTATGCACGTACGAAACTTGGGCAATAAACACAAGTACATGACGGACGACGAGTTGTTTCTCAATCTTGCGTAATCGAGGCTCGAGAGATAAAAGAAATAAAAAAGCCTAGAAAAACTTCTAGGCTTTTTTCGTTCTTAGTGATCAAGATAGAGATAGTTTTGCCAGCTCTTCATTCTAATCAATACTTTGCGCATGACAGAAACATGAGTGAACTTGTCTGAGTACACGGCAACTTCAACCGCAGTACCGAGCGGTAAGTTGTACGGCGTCATGTCGTCAGTAATTTTAAGTTTGACAAATACTCGTCCGCTGGTACGAAGTGCTTCTGTCCCCAATAACGCCCCACGCGCTTGAAATTGACTCTCGCCAATGGCGGGGATGATTTCAACCACTTCGCCCTTAAAGACTTTACCGGGTAGCGCTCTGAACAAAAACTCAGCTTCATAGCCTGGTTGCAAACGTTGAAGAGAGTTTTGTCTAAACGCAGCGGTATAATAAAGTTCTTCGCTGTGAACGAAGGTCATTACCGGTGCAAGTGGAAGCGGAACTGCCATCACCCCAGGTCTTAGAGCCAACTGAGTGGCAAAACCGTC
>JBCAXU010000069.1:0-20963 GCA_038533895.1 Pseudomonadota bacterium
TGAGCATGCCAAGGCATTAGAATAGTTGTGGCGCGCCCCGCGTTTCTTAGCACAATGTGTTGCAAATTTGAGAAGTATGATCTGTTGCCAAAAATGAGTTTGACTAGAAACTATCCAACGTAGCGTTTCCAATGATTTATAAAACAAAAAAGCCAGCGACTGCTGGCTTTTTAAACTGCTCTTGGCTTATCGATATAAACCGATGTCTTTTTGCATGTGGCTCGACAAATCACTTGAATAGTGAACGCTTGGTGCGCTGCTGTCTGTGAACAAAATATCAAGTAAGTGAGCAATCAATCCTTTGAAAGAAACCGAATAGGTTTTTTTATCCATAGAGATAGGAGCATTGATACTACCCATTTGCATTGCTTGTGCCATGATTGCCTCTCTATAAACTGGTTTAATTCGTTTTGATGAGCTAATCATAGGCAATAATTTGGTGCTCAAAAAATGACAAATTTTCCATTTTTAAATTAGAAAATCTAATGAAACAGCTTGTTAACAGTTCGGGTTATGGACTATTTTCTCTTTGTGCATATAAATGCCATTTACGCCACTTATGGTGAATAGTTATTTTTAACTGTCGCTACCCCACGTAGATATTTCACACAACTTTTACATCTAAATGTGCTAAGAAACGCGGGGCGCGCCACAACTATTCTAATGCCTTGGCATGCTCAGTGAGAGTACGCTGTTTAATTACTGAAGCAATCACCGCCCCGGCCATTGTCATCAAAAGCACAGTCAGTGACCAGACGGTCGGGATCTCCCACTTACTGCCCACCAAAAGCATCTTGATGCCGATAAACACCATAATGAATGCCAATGCTGGTTTTAGATAGATAAACTTATCCATCATACCTTGCAGCACAAAGTACAATGACCGAAGTCCTAATAGCGCAAACACATTCGCGGCGAGCACTAAGAACGGCTCTCTGGTGACTGCAAATATCGCTGGGATTGAGTCTAGCGCGAACATCACATCCATAAAGGCGATCACTGTAATCACGATAAGCATCGGCGTTGCCACACGTCGACCGCTTTCCACCACACTCAGTGCTCCCCCTGCAAACTGTTGGCTGACAGGCATCAGACGGCGGATCAGCCGCTCCGGCAGCGGATTGACCTGACTTTCGCCTTGCTCTCTCGCCAGTTGAATGCCAGTCCAGATCAAAAACGCCGCAAACAGATAGAGTACCCAGTGGTATTGCGCTAACAATTGCGCACCAACGGCTATCATTATTGCTCGTAACACTAACGCACCAATCACGCCCCAGAGTAACGATCGTGGGCGCAACTCCTCGGGTACCATGTACTGATGGAAGATGATGGCAAAGACAAATAAATTGTCGACGCTCAGCGATTTTTCTAACAGATAGCCTGTGATAAAAGCAATGGTCGCGTTTTGCGCACTGTAATCACTGTTGGGTGAGTACACATCCCAAAACAGATACAAGGTGGCGGCAAATAAGAATGCCAATAGAAACCAAAACAGGCTCCAAATTGCCGCTTTTTTAAGCGAAACTTTGCCACCTCGCGTTTGCCAAATGTCGATGGCGACGAGCACTAAGGTAAGCAGGGCAAAACTGATGTAAGTGACTGGGGTCATATGTCCTCCTACAACGGAGGGATCGGATCAAATGAGATGAATGTGACGATCCCTACCGCAAACAAACCACCTGCACCTTGATAAAGCGATGCAGAATTTGATTACGTTGGTCTCGTCGAAGCTAAGCTGATGAACAACATCAGCGTCACTTATACTTACCGGATAACAAACAGGCTATCGAGATGACGATAAGTAAACCAGAGGCGACTACTCCCCAAACAGCGCGGATATTAAGTCGCTATTTATCTGACGTCTAGTAAAAAAATCAAAAAGGAGCAAAAAATGCTCCTTTTACTGGTGAGTACATGGTGGGCTCAAACGCCGCCAACTGGGACGAAATATACAAGAGCGGTCCAAATACTTATCCAACCAATCACTACCACCACATCAAGCCAATCTTTACTCCACATAAATCCCCCTTTACTGCGATATTGCGCGAGTTTGGATTCATCGGTGATTTAGCAACCTTTATGCCATTTCTGGTTTACTGATGGAATGTTTCTACGGTTGAGCACGTCGGGACGCTCTTTAACAAAGGTGATGAAACAGTCAGCCATTGAATAAGTAGTAATAATCCCCTCACCTTGCATCTTACTCATGGCCTCATAGCCTTCTTTACCTTTCATGGTATAAGCCGAAGAGGTACCGCAGTACACTTTGTCATCTTCAACCGGCTGCCATTGACCGTAATTATCGAGCAATTTTAGCTGTTTAATACGCGCTCCCACTGGTGCATCACAGCAGTACTCGAAGCTTAAGTTATGCGTGTAAGGGTATGAACCATCACCGGTTCCCACCACGCCATTGTTCAGTGCGTTGTTTATTGCGCCCTCAAGAATGTTGGCAATCTCGCGTCCCTGAATATAGTAAATGCCAATCGGGACCGCGAAAGGCAGCAGTTTGCCTGCTATGTCAGCCACTGATACCTTGCCCGCACTGAGTGAATTTCTCACCCCACCAGCATTATGAATCGCAAAGTCAACTTGATGGCCCAATTTTTCCATCTGATAGGCAAAGGATTCAGCCACTAAAGGGGCGATGTCGCTTGGCCCCTGCTGATCGGGTATGCGGGTATGGCGCAGTGTTTGATCGCAAGTAGCAATGATTTGCTTTTGCAGTTGTCTTACTTGCGATGTGTATTTTTGCTCAAGTAGAGTCTGTAATGACTGCTGCTTCTTACACACTATGACGTTTAGATGGGCGTCGATGTAACTGCGAGCAACTTGATACGGTGAGTCATTATGAGTTTCGTTCATGCTGGCATCGATGAATAATCGGCGACCCAGCAACAACTCGTTTTTACCCTCGAATCGAATAAGAGTGCCGTCTGGTGCGAACTCTAGATCACAGTGACCTAAGCTCAACGCGTGCATTCCCGATTGCACAACATAGGTTTGGTTGACTTTCACGCCATAAGGATCGTCTTTGGCGAGTCCAAGCAGACTAAAGTCACCCTGTAACCTATGACTATGCCCGCCCACGATGACGCTTATCCCATCTACATGGTTGGCCAAGTCGAGATCTGCTTCATAGCCCATGTGACTGAGCAGAATAATTTTGTTGATACCAGATTGGTGGATAGCGGCCACAGTATTCTTGGCGGTCTCGACCGCATCAACAAATGGTGTATCCCAATCTGGGTTAGAAATATCGGCCATTTTGTCTAGCGCCAACGAGAAGATAGCGACTCTATCGTCATCAACCTTTTTCTCTATCCAATCGGCTCGGTGTTTATCTGCATCGTAAGACACCACATTTGGGTGACCTTGCAATCGAAAACGCTTATCGGGAGATTCATTGGATAAGTCCCAGTTACCCGCCAATAACGGAAACTGGATGCGTTCAACAAAATGTGCGACCGGCTCATTTCCCATGTCTAGCTCATGATTTCCGAGCGCCATCGCATCAATATTCAGTGCATTGAGCAGCGTCGCGTTGGCTTCTCCTTTGAACAGCGAGAAATAGAGCGTGCCTTGAAAGCAATCTCCTGCATGGAGAAACAAAAAGCCTTGTTGCTGTTGCTCTGCTTGCTGTCTTAACTGGTCGACCCGCGTCGCAATGCGGGCGAAGCCCCCAGCGCTGACGAATGGAGATAACTCCACGCCATCGACATTAATTGCCAATTGCAAGGAAGTGGGTTCAAAGTATGAATGAGTATCGTTGATGTGCGCTAGACGTAGTTTGGTTACGTTATAATTTTTATTTGTCATATTTATCTCTCTTTTCCGCTACATCGTACCGCATTCAATGTGACAGATTCATTATATTTCACACAATTAATGCAAAGCGAACCGCGAGTGCATGACAAAACTTGATCTGTCACCACAAGGGAAATTCTGTCTGATTTTTAATTACTTGTCACAATGTGAGCTAAATGTCTGCTATCACAGGAGTTTTCTATTATGCTTAATAGTAACCACAGCGTAATGGAGCCACTCTATGAAGCTAGAGCGCATTGAGATTTCCGGTTTTCGCGGCATTAAGCGCCTGTCTATTGCATTCGATGATCTCACCACGTTGATTGGTGAAAATACATGGGGGAAATCCTCTCTACTTGACGCCTTGAGCGTTGCCCTGCCACCTGAAGGTGTGCCTTACTCCTTTGAAATGACCGACTTTCACGTCGACTATTCCATCGCTCACCCGCAGACTCAACACTTACAGATAGTACTCAGCCTGGTTTCCACCGAGAAGCAAGAAATTCATGCCGGGCGTTATCGCCGACTAAAACCGATTTGGGTCGACGACCCTGCCAATGGACATCGCATCATCTATCGGCTCAGCGCGTCAAGAGAAGGCCACAATATCACTACGCGGTATAGCTTCTTAGACAATGATGGGAATGCACTTGCGCTGCATCACAGTGAGAAACTTGCACAAGAGCTGATGTCTTTACACCCGGTGATTCGTCTTAAGGACTCCCGTCGCTTTGAGCGCCCTATCGGCAATGGCAACAATCACAACACCCGGGTTGAAAAAAGAATAGACAATACCTATCGACGACTGATGGCGATCCCAGGTCACGTCAACAAAGGCGAAATGCGTAGCAGCATAAATTCAATGAATGCCTTGGTTGATCACTACTTCTCATTTAAACCTAACAATCGCAAGAATTTACGCAAACAGCGCGACGGCATTTTTTTTAATGCCGCACCTGGAGCGAAAAGTCTCTCTCAAGTGGTTGAAGAGACGAAAGACAAACAGACTCGATTACTATTAATGGGGCTGTTAAACGCTTACTTGCAGGCGAAAGGGCCAACCGCACTGCGCCGCTGCGCTCGGCCACTTTTGATCGTCGAAGATCCAGAAGGACGCCTCCACCCAACCCATCTGGCTAGGGCATGGGGATTGCTGCAGTTACTGCCGATGCAAAAGATCTTAACCACCAATAGTGGCGATTTGTTGCGGCAAGTTCCGCTATCAAGTATTCGACGTTTGGTGAGACAGTCCGACCGCACCATTACCACCTACCTATCCGACCAAAAATTGGGCCGAGATGAACTGCGCAGAATTGGCTTTCATATCCGTTTTCATCGCTCTGGTGCGCTATTTGCTCGCTGTTGGCTGCTGGTGGAAGGAGAAACGGAAGTTTGGCTATTCAACGAGCTCGCCAATCAGTGTGGTTACAACCTTGCGGCTGAAGGTGTGCAAATCATTGAGTTTGCCCAATCTGGGCTGAAGTCTTTGATTAAAGTCGCCAAAGCGTTTGGTATCGATTGGCATGTTGTCACTGATGGCGACGCTGCGGGTAAAAAGTATGCCACGACGGTACGTAACCAACTTGGTCATGATCAAGAACGGCATAGACTGACCGAACTCCCTGATCGGGACATCGAGCACTTCCTTTATAACAATGGATTTGAGCCATTTTTCAAAGGCATGCTTAAGATTCCATTAGACCACCCTATTCCCGCGAAGAAAGTGGTTACTAGGGTATTGAAGAAATTTGCTAAGCCCGACCTCGCGCTGGCCATTGTGTCGCATTGCGAAATGAAAGGAATCGAGGACATCCCTATTTTGTTGCGTTGGACACTAAAACGCGTAGTTACCATGGCCAATGGCAACACATAAAAAAGCGGCACCTGGTTTCAAGTGCCGCGTATCAAAAACTTGCTGCTGATACAAATCAATCGGGGGGTATTCCTAATCACTAGGAGAGGTGTTTAGGAATGTATCGCAAACTAAGAGTGGCTTTGTACACCGCTAGTAGCTTGAGATTGAGTTGACCTTTGATGTAACCACACACCGCTGGTTTTCATTAGATAACCGAAAATACCACCTAGAATTAACGACGGTACCACCAGCTGCCAATTACCCGCTGCTGCAAAAGTGGCACAACAGCCAATAAAAGTGCCCGGAATATAGCCGAGCCATGCTTTCTTAGCCTGAATACACATCAAGAACGCGACAACTGCCGTAATCACATAGCCAAGAATCTCTAATGAGGCAAACTCAGACGCCTTGATGATCACCATCGCCCAGAACACACCACTCATATTAGTTATCAAACTTTCTGATAGCCCTTTCAAGCCATCATTAGGGGATGCAAAATAGCTGGTGCACCCTAAGAATCCCGCCCATGACAGTAAACCTAGTGAGACTGCAATCCAGCCCCACAAGCCTGATAAAATACCGGTAGTTAATGAAATTGCGATTAAAGTGCTCATTACGTCTCGCTTTGTGTGGCTTCACACATCAAGTGTCCAAGAAGCCATACTAGGCAAAATACGCGGGCAAGCACATTGCATAGATCACATTTATTAAGAAACGATATGTATGATTTCACATTTATATGTGATGCAATCGATATTTCAACAGAATTAGGAAATATCAAATTTGGTCATACCAAACGGGATAAATAGGTGGTTAGATAATTGCGCAAGAAAAATCGCTGAGAGCAAGGCATAGATTGCAGCTAGCTAGTAGACCTACCTACAAAATCTATAACGACGCTATCGGCGATTTTAACCAGCAAGAATAACCAGATACTTATGCTGTTTGGTATTAAAACACGCTCGGTTTGCCCTTCATCATCCTTGCTCCCTCGCGTTTAATACATTCGACCAACGGATTTTCAACCATATCAGCGCGCCAAATAAAAGAGAGTGTTCGCTCCATATTAAGTTCGGGGACATTAAGTGCAATCAACCTACCACTTTCGATATAACGTTCGACATCAAGATAAGGAAGACAAGTTAAGTACTGACCATTTTCCACCATGCTACGTAGCACTGGAACGTGCTCGTACTCTCGCCACACATCGAGATCTTCGGTTAAATGCTGGATTGAGCTATCAAACACCATACGTGTACCGCTGCCATGCTCACGTAATACCCAACGTGCCTCTTCTAACTGTGCACGACTTACCCTCTCATGTTTCGCGTAGGGATGATGGGCAGCAGCAACCACGGTGAGATGATCACGACACCACACGGCTTGATCAAGGCGGTTATCATCACAGCGTCCCTCTATGATGCCTAGATCATATTTATAATCTAATACACCTTGAATGACACTATCGGTGCTTTTAACGCTCAGCGAGATACGCATCTCTGGAAAGGAATTATCAATAATACTGATGAGATCGGGGACTAAGTGTTCCGCGGGAGTCTGACTCGCCCCTAGCTTGATTTCACCACTTAACAAGTGTTGCTCGTAAAACCCCATTTCGATCTGTTGTGCATCTTGCAGTAACCGCTTAGCTTTTGGTCTTAGCCACATGCCCCAGTGGGTTAACGCCATTTGCTTACCTTGACGCTCAAATAGTGGGCGACCCAGCATCTTTTCCAATTGAGCCAGTGACATGCTGGTCGCAGATTGCGTTAATGCCAATTTGTCCGCGGCTTGGCTGACGCTACCCGTATCGGCTACCGCGTCAAAAACCGCGAGCTGTTTTAATGAATATCGCATCGTGCTCCAAATCCTTGTGAACTACATATTAGTGCTACACCATTGAATTAACGAAAAATTTTGACCGGATACTTTCGCTAATAAGCAAGCCGTTTCATTCTACCTCCATCTGCTCTTATATCAATAAATTTGATGTGGTTTTTAAAAATTATCAATTTTACCTGTAGGTGCCGTCGACGTAATTTGATTGGGCAGCAACAGTTCTGCTGCCTATTTTTAACCAAGGAGTTTTTATGAGAATCAAAGTCGGGAGTCCCTATGGCGTCCTTACCAGCGAATAAACAGTACTTATCTCCGAGCGAAATGATGGCAGAAGCTGAACGGTTCGCTTTGAGTAAAGCCAATAAGACCAGTTCGATGACCCTAGGTTTAGCCATCATGGCGGGCGCATTTATCGGCCTAGCGTTTCTGTTCTATATCACTGTAACGACAGGCGCAGAGACAACGGGTTGGGGGCTTAGCCGTTTAGCAGGTGGCGTGGCGTTTAGTATGGGATTGATCCTCATCGTCATCTGTGGTGGTGAACTGTTCACTAGCTCTGTACTGTCGAGCATCTCTTGGGCTAACCGCGAAATTAGCCTAGGAAAAATGCTGTCTATTTGGGGAAAAGTCTATGTCGGTAACTTCATCGGCGCCATGTTACTGCTGACCATCGTCAGTGCTGCTGGTTTGTATCAAATGGATCACGGTCAGTGGGGCTTAAATGCACTCAATATTGCGCAGCATAAATTACACCATACATCATTGCAGGCGTTCTCATTAGGCGTGCTGTGTAATTTACTGGTTTGCTTAGCCATTTGGCTAACGTTTAGCAGTGCAAACGCATTGACTAAAGCGGCCATGACCATACTGCCCGTCGCCATGTTTGTCTCGAGTGGCTTTGAGCACTGTGTTGCCAACATGTTTATGGTGCCACTTGGGATCGTTATTCAACACTTTGCGCCCGACGCTTTTTGGCAACAAATTGGGGTTGATGCCAGCATCTATTCAGACTTAAACATCTCGAAATTCGTGTTTGCCAACCTAATCCCGGTCACTCTTGGCAACATTATCGGTGGTGCGGTACTGGTCGGGTTAGCCAACTGGACGATTTATCGAAAACCACAAATCAACATCGCGAACATTTCGCCAATCACAACAACTCAGATTACAACGGCTAAGGAATTAACTATGAATCACAACGTTACGGCTAAAGACATTATGAACACCCAACCTTTGGTTTTAAGCGCAGATACGCTTGTTAGCGCGGCAATTGATGCACTACTTGATCATCAGCAGATGGGGGCTCCCGTTTGCGATATGCATGGTCGCGTGGTGGGGTTTTTCTCTGCGCATGATGTCATGGTAGACCTCTGGTGCCAAGACTATTTACCAAACACTCAGTTAAAGGTCGTCGACTTAATGGCTAGAGATGTAGTGGCTATCAAGGCGCAAGAGCGATTGGTTGATATCGCTGAGTTCCTGTGCATCGACAAAGAGCAGTTATACCCAACTACGAGTATGGGTATCGCTACACAGCTCACTACCTTGTCATTAGAAGAGCGAGCCAAAGCGATGAAAGTTAGCAAACCACATGCCCTACCCGTATTGGAAAATGGCTTACTTGTGGGTTTAATTGAACGCAAAGACGTTCTTCAAGCCTTAAGACCTATCTATGGTGAGCGTATTCAAATGGTAGAACGTGAACTAGAGTCAGCGTCTTAATCGAACCTTTAAGTTTTTGGTCAGGAAATAAGTCGCTTGATCAAAAAAGCCCCCAACAATGGTTGGGGGCGCACTTTACTTCACTCAATATTATTTTTTAATGCCTTCCACATGCAGCTCCATGTCTACATAGCTAGACGCACCCATTACCGCGATATTGAAGTCTGCCAGTTCCAAACGTGTAGTACCGTAGAAACCAGCACGTTCACCACCCCAAGGGTCTTGTCCAGCACCGATAAATTCTGCGTCAATTGTAATTGGCTTGGTTACACCATGAAGGTTAAGATCACCGTTTACAGCCAGCTTGCCATCACCCTTGTCTACCACACTCGTACTGGTGAAAGTCGCCGTTGAATATTTAGATGCATCGATGAAGTCAGAGCTACGGATGTGCTTATCACGCTCCGCATGGTTAGAGTCTAAACTGGTTGTGTCGACGGTCACCATCACCATTGAATCAGCAATATTTGCCGGGTCGTATGAGAATTCACCATCAAACTTGTTGAAGCGGCCTTTGATGTAGCTGTAGCCAAGGTGATTCACTTTGAAGTTCACAGATGCGTGTGCACCTTTAGTGTCGATAACGTAGTCCGCCGCGCTTGCACCAAATGGCAACGCCATTGCCATTGCTAGTCCGGTAGCGAATAAAGTCTTTTTCATTTTGAAGCTCCTATCATTTTGCGTAGCGTGTTGTCTTTGTTAATAAAATGGTGTTTTAAGGCCGCCAATGCGTGAACTGCAGCGAGCAGGATTAATCCCCAAGCCAAATAGAAATGAACTTGACCGGCAAGATCGGCCTGACCTTCGAATAATGCGCCCAAACCAGGGACGGTAAACCAGTTGAAAACATCGATACCGCGGCCATCCTCTGTCGAGATGAGATATCCTGACGCGAAGAGAGCGAACAGCAATCCATACATAGCCAGATGCGCCAACTTAGCTCCGATGACCTCATAGGCAGCCCCTTCTACTTTAGGTGACGGTGTAACTGTCTTCCATACGAGTCTAAACAGCGTCACGCCTGCCAAGAGTAAACCGACCGATTTATGCCAATGAGGCGCGATTCTATACCATTCACTGTAATAAGAGAGATCAACCATCCACCAACCTACGGCAAACATACCGATCACCACCAGTGCGGATAGCCAATGAATAGCCCGGGCGAGTAAATTGTAATTCTTCACTTCTGATTTCATTTGACGACCTTAATTAAAATGACTCTGATTGCTATTCAGAGTACATTTTTGTCTCTGTGTTGGACTAAAGTATTTACCAATATTTACAATGCTGACAGCACTTAAGCTTGATTAACTCGTTCGAAAAATTTGAAGAAACTTCTAAAAGTCGCTGATTTGCTCTATTTCGTACAGCTCATCACTGATATCGACCATCTTTCTTTGAAACACCGTTTGTGCATCAGTTAAGCCTTGATTATAAAAAGCAGGCCCAAATTTACTGACGATAAAATCGAACATAAAATCCGCATCAAACTGGCCGATCTCAATGTCTAGTTCATCTTCTAGATAACGTTGAAGCGCACTCGACATCGCCTGTTTTTGTTGTGACGTAAATTCAATCTTAGACATAAACCATTAAAGCTCCGTGATTTTTTGACGATTAAGTGTAACGAATGTTAACCAGCGCATGTTAACCTTGTTACGCCGAAAGCTCATAATGGAGAGATGGATCTTGTTATTGGACGTGCTCGTTCAGAGCGTTAATGAATTCCAAGCTGATTGCATGGCACTGTGCGAAAAACACTACCCGACTATTCACAATAAAGGCATGAGTGAACATCACCTCGGGTTGGCATTCGCGCGTCGCTTGTCTCGTACCTTAAACGAGTTCGGTCACGATTATGATTACAAACCACTCGACAGTAACACCTCGTCTGAATTACCTCACCATTATCGCGTCAGCTCAGAAATTGGCACGGTTTGGGTATTAACGTCGCACTTGGTCAGCGCAGGTTCTTCTTGTCGCAATAAGCTGTTCAAAACCGTGGCGCAATGGCAACAAGAGTACGGTTATGCGGTTCAACCTAACGACTTACTGCTGCTGCTTACCGATCACTGGATCAGCCGCAGCAAACAAAGCCGCGAGTTATTGCATTGGTGGACGGGGCACCTTCCCGATGAAATCGACGAGTACAAAGTGCAAGGTATCACTCTGTATGAAAGTGAATCGCAACTTGCTCAGTCCATGGACAAACACTTTAATCTCAGTCCCTATTTTGTAAAATTTACTCATCCTCTAAAGCGTGCTACTGACAAGCAGTTAGTCCGCAAATATATCCAGCTATACTCTGTAATTCAGCTCAGTTAGCCTCGATTGTCATCTCTACGTCACGGACACTTCAGACAATAAGCTTTTATTGCTATAAAATTCCGTGACTTGAAAACGCTTAAACGCTATCAATACGAGCGATACGCGGTACTGTGCAACCTGGCCTACCAGCCCGTAATTCGCCAAACCCAATATGGCTTTTCACCCAAAGGTCAGCGTGTTGTCGCCAATCGTTACGGACAGCCCGCCATTCGAGTGTTGTGGCACGAAACACGTGAAGAAGTGATCGTCGTGATTAAAGGCTCACACAACCCTGTCGATTGGTTAGTCAATCTGTTGCTTTGGCAACGATCATGTCGCGTTCTGTCTCTACCCTATTCAATTCACACCGGATACCTGTACTTGCTGCAACAAGAAAGCGTGCCTACACACAATAGTGACCGTTTAGGCATCACTGTTTTTGATAAACTGATTGAAGTGTTAACGCCCCTCATTGAGAGTGGTAAACGCATTTCGCTCACAGGTCACTCATCTGGCGGCGCATTGGCTTGTGTGATCGCAGATAGGCTCGAACGCCAGTGGCCAACTTGTGTCAAAAGGGTCGTCACTTTTGGGCAGCCTGCGCTCGGTGGTGCGCGCTTCTGTGAAGCTTATACTTTGCATCATCGCACTTTTCGAATTTGTTGCGATCTCGATGTCGTGACTTTTCTTCCCCCTATCCCACTCTATTATCGTCATGTCGGGAGAATGTTGTGGTTGTACGACGGTAAGATTCATGAAAATACCCCTACCTGGCTTCGCTTCTCTAAGTCGTTGACATCTTGGCTTATTCGACCGTTCTCTTACCACCTTATGTCTAAATATATCCGCAACAAAGATTTCTTTGATGAGCGCTGATGAGATATACCTCCAATATCTTGATTGTCTTCGTCGCAGTGGCTTTAAAACCTTGAAGTGCTCATATATTTTAATGTTTTACCCCATTATTATTGATAGGATGAATACTAGAAGTCATTGTTACTTAATGGTTTAAATACGGCCCGCACAATTTTAGTGAACTCTAATTTGTATTGGTTGACAAGCGTCTAATCTGACTAATACTATCAAGGTACCGGTGTAAAAACGTTCATTTTAATTTACAAGGTCTGGAGCGTCTCAAGTAATGATTCTATCTACCCAGCAGCAGTTTGTTGATTGCTTGGCGCTAAATGAACAGTCACAGTATCTGGCCAACTACCAATCTCTTACGCTAAACAGTGTTTTCCAGCCTATTTATGACGTGAAAAAGCGCATGATTGGTTTAGAGGCACTGGTACGAATCCACCATAAGGAACAAGGGGCTATTCGTCCTGATCTGTTCTTTCATTCTGATCTATATAGCTTCGAAGATAAAATGAATGTCGAGCGGCTTAGCCGAGTGATTCACATCCGCAACTTTGCCCGTTCAAAATTTCGCCATCTTAAGCTTTTCCTTAATGTTTTGCCGTCAACTGGAGAGTACCTTGCGCTGCAAAACATCGATACCAGTTTGCTCGCCAAGCGAATCAAAGCTCTGAACCTAGATAATTCTCAATTCGTTATGGAAGTGGTCGAACTGGATGCGCCCGATAAAAGTAAACTTGAGCAAGCAATGAAGAAGTTAGCCCAAAGCGGTTTTAGCGTGGCTATTGACGACTATGGCGTCCAGGCGTCTAACCGTGAGCGAGTAGAACAATTGCGCCCTTCAATTGTGAAACTGGATCGCTCACTCATGTTGGCTTACGTAAATGGCGACCAGTTTCCGCTATTATCTGGGCTTCAACTGGCGAAGAAAGTGAAGGCTCAAACAGTGGTAGAGGGAATAGAAACACTGCAGCAATTAGAAGCGATGCACCAGTTAAAAATCGACATGTTTCAAGGCTACTTTCTTGCAACACCCGAACCATTAGAAGCCGTCTATTGTGACGAGAGTAATGACTTACGCCATATCGGTGACCCCAGCGTTGTCTACCGCTAATCTCACATTATCAAGTCATTGCCTGTTTGGTATAACGAGCGTATCAAACAGCAGCACTGGCTATTTGCTATCCCCATAACGTTCAAGATAAAGCACGGTTGCGGCGGTGCGAGAAGGTACACGAAGTTTTTTCAATAAACTTTTCATGTGTACTTTGACTGTCGACTCTGAAATAAACAAGGTATCCGCAATTTGCTTATTGCGCAGCCCTTTGGCAACCTGTTGTAAAATTTGTGTCTCACGATCAGTCAGTTGATCAAAGACATCGGTTTGATTTTTGTTCTCAGACAGGTATTTTGCCACTTGCTGACTGTAAGCCTTGGTCCCGCTAATGCTGAGTTTGAGCAAGTCCACCAGCTCATCTGGCTCAGTATCTTTTAATAAGTAACCATCGGCTCCTGCCCTCACTAAGGCTTCGATGTCTGCCGGACTATCAGAGACGGTGAGAATCACGATAATCGCTTGGCAATCATCTGCCCGCAACGCCTTAAGAGTGTCTAAACCAGACATGCCTTTCATGTTGAGATCCAGCAATATTAAGTCTGGTTGGAGATCGTGGTTACACGCCACCGCTTCAGCACCACTGCTCGCCTCACCAACCACATCAAACTCTGGTTCGAAACCTAATAGTTGTCTGAGACCACGTCGCATAAGTGGATGGTCATCGACCAATAACACGCTACATTCTGTCAATGTTTGAATCCTTCGTTTTAGGGTATGTCAGCTTGATCAGACACCCGTTTTTTTTATCGGCAATGATCGAGAGGTTTCCACTCAATCGCTCTGCTCGTTCGTGCATAATGCTCAACCCATAATGGTTGGCCTTGTCTTTGTTAGTATCAAACCCATCACCGTCATCACGAACGGTCACGGTTATCTCTAAGTCGTTTTCATAGCATTCAATTTCGATCTTGCTGGCATTAGCATGCTTTATTGCATTGGTTGTAGCTTCACGAATCAGTTGTAACAAGTGCACTTGTTGGTTTGTCTCAAGCTCGATAGAAGAGAGTTCGTTGCGCAGGATAATTTCTGCCTCTGTTTGCTCTGATAGTTGCTCTGCCATGCTTTGTAGAGCGCTGCCAAAACTTCCTTCTTTAATTGTCAGCCTAAACGTTGTCAGCAACTCGCGCAACTGAGTGTAAGCCGATGACAGACCGATATCGAGCTCTGATAACAAGGGGACCGTTGTTTCGAGTTCGGGCATTTGCGGCAGTTTGTTGATACTGCGCTTTAACAACGAGACTTGAATTTTCAGATAAGACAAAGACTGCGCAAGCGAGTCATGTAACTCGCGCGCAATCGTCGCGCGCTCTTCCATAACCAGCAGTTGCTCAGCCTGACGTTGAGCTTGGTTGTAATACACTGCGCGAGCCAAGATTTGAACAAAGTTATCAATTAAAGCTTGATCTGGACAAGGTAGCGTTGCCTTCCAATACAAAGCGCCTAATTTCACGCCATCCAGTATCAACGCTTCTTGTTTACAGCCGTTGATCGACTGTTCACAGGCTTCACGTTGAGTCAGGATCAGTGGATTTTCACCTGTTTGGGTAATTTCTAGCCGTGCCGCCGTGATCCCTTCGAGACTAACGATTTGCTTTAAAATCGCGGCGAAGTTATCGGGAGTAATGCGCGCGGCGGTCAACTCTTGCGAAGAGTGATAGAGAACATTAAGAGAGTGATTGGCGTGTTGCAGTTTATGCGTTTTCTCTTTGACCGCTTGCTCAAGTCCGTGATAGAGCTGACCAAGTTCACGAGCCATCTCATTGAAAGCGCGTGCCAAAATGCCCATTTCATTGTCACTTTTCGTATCTAACTCAACGTCGAAAGAACGGGATTGAATCTGTTCGCTGGCTAAAACCAAGGTGTTAAGTGGCCTGACAATATCTCTGCGGATGTAGTGAACGACAAAAATACTGATCAACAGCACCCCACCCAGACCTAAGCCTCCCACTATCGCTAGCGAGAGCAACTTGGTTTCAGAGTAATCTTGTAGTTTGTAGACAAAGGCATCGATCTGCTGAACAAAACCAGACACTAAATCCAGATACCGGTCCTTATCGTCACTGGTAAGGACTTTTTTCAACTGATGCCATCGGATGATGATCTGATAGTAATCGTCGGTAATATCTTGCGGAACAGACCAGTGCTGCAAAGCCTTCATTGATGGTGAATAGATCGAGCGCTCAAATTGAATTATGTGCGACACATATTGATCGGACTGACTTTGAATATCATGGGCCAACCGATAACTTTGCATGCGCATCGAGCCTGAGACATTCACCGCCTCGGCATCATTTAAGCTCGAGGCAAGAGTGAAAATAGCAAAGCCCGTGGTCGCCACTGACAGCAACAATATCAGAATCATCGCTTTCGCAATGGTTGTCGTTACCGACTTCTTCACCCGTTTTATCGCCAACTCTCCAACCTTATTACGCAATTTTCTCGCCGTTCACTAAGCTTATTGTTATTTGGCTCGATAATATGTGATCACTTACACGTAAGTTTATTGATCCAAAACAACTTACTCACCCAATTACCCCCTAAGAGGTATTTATACAATTATGTCAAAAACTAAACTTTCTATATCAACAAATGAAAAATAATGAACAGACTCACAGTTGACGTCACATTTTCAAAAGATTCGAGGTGAATCGGTGGTAGATTTTTCAAAACGACGCTGGTTTACGCCAAGTAAAGGTATAGATGGCCAGCCGCGTTTACCTTGGTTGAATCAAAGCAAGGTGTTTTCCGATGTCTGCACTCGATGCGGGCAATGCGTGGATCACTGTGAAACCAAGATTATTATTAAAGGTGACGGAGGATTTCCTCAGGTCGACTTTTCTCGCGGAGAGTGCACATTTTGTTATCAGTGCGCCGCTAGTTGCCCAGAGCCGCTATTCATCGAAAGAGACGCGGCGCCTTGGTCCATTAAGGCCACCATCAGCGAATCATGCTTAGCTCAGCAGAATGTTGAGTGTCGTAGCTGCGGTGATATGTGTGAACCCATGGCGATTGCGTTCACTTTAGCCGTTGGCAAAGTGGCCCAACCCAATATAGAAATTGATGCCTGTAGTGGCTGTGGTGCCTGTGTCGCCGCTTGTCCCACCTCTTCAATATCTGTGAATCAACCCGTACAGAACAGGAATTAACTATGTCACTTAACGAAGTGCATATCTCGAGCTTAGTTGTTCACTGCTTACCCGAACACCTTCAGGTTGTGAAACAGCAAATTGAGCTATTCGACAATGCAGAGATTTATGGCGATAGCCCAGAAGGCAAGGTAGTGGTGGTTTTGGAGACCGAGAATCAGGGGTTCATTACCAGCACTATCGATGCGATTAATAATTTACCGAATGTGTTGAGTACCGTGCTGGTCTATCACCAAATTGAAACGGAACTTGAAGACGATATGAGTCACAACAACACTGCAGATCAACACTCCCATATTGAGGGCGAAGTATGAAGATGACAAGACGAGCGTTTGTGAAAGCAAACGCAGCCGCCTCAGCCGCAGCCGTAGCAGGTGTGACACTCCCTGCCACCGCAACGAACCTGATCGCGAGCTCACAACAAACCAAAATAACCTGGGATAAAGCGCCTTGTCGTTTTTGTGGTACTGGGTGTTCGGTTCTTGTAGGGACCCAAAATGGTAAAGTTGTTGCAACTCAAGGCGATCCAGAAGCCCCTGTTAACAAGGGCTTAAACTGCATTAAAGGCTACTTCCTTTCTAAGATCATGTATGGTCAAGACCGTCTTACTCAGCCTTTACTGCGAATGAAAAATGGCCAGTACGATAAAGAAGGCGACTTCACTCCTGTCTCTTGGGATATGGCATTGGATACCATGGCCGAGAAGTGGAAAGAAGCATTGAAGAAGCAAGGACCGAGCGGTGTTGGTATGTTTGGCTCTGGTCAATGGACGGTAATGGAAGGCTACGCTGCCGCTAAGATGATGAAAGCCGGGTTCCGCTCCAATAACATCGATCCTAATGCTCGTCACTGTATGGCGTCCGCCGTCGGCGCATTTATGCGTACGTTCGGCATTGATGAGCCGATGGGCTGTTATGACGACTTCGAGAATGCAGATGCTTTCGTCCTTTGGGGGGCGAACATGGCCGAAATGCACCCTGTGCTTTGGACTCGTATCACCGACCGCCGTTTGAGTGAGCCTCACGTAAAAGTGAATGTACTCTCTACCTACTACCACCGCTCATTCGAGCTGGCAGACACTGGTTACATCTTTGAGCCACAAACCGACCTCGTCATCGCTAACTTCATTGCCAACTACATTATCGAAAATGATGCGGTTAACTGGGACTTTGTTAATAAACATACCAACTTTAAGCAAGCCACTACTGACATTGGTTACGGCCTACGTGATGACGATCCGCTTCAAAAAGCAGCGGCCAATCCAAACTCAGGTGCGATGACCTCGATCAGTTTTGAACAGTATAAAGAGTCTGTCGCCCCTTATACGGCTAAAAAAGCGTCTGAAATGTCTGGGGTATCAGAGGAAAAACTGGTTGAACTGGCTAAGCAATACGCCGACCCTAACACCAAAGTGATGTCACTGTGGACTATGGGTATGAACCAGCATACTCGCGGTGTATGGATGAATAGCTTGATTTACAACATTCACTTGCTAACTGGTAAAATCGCCACCCCAGGTAACAGTCCCTTCTCGCTAACCGGTCAGCCATCAGCGTGTGGTACCGCTCGTGAAGTGGGTACGTTTGCACACCGCTTACCTGCAGATATGGTCGTTGCCAATCCTAAACACCGTAAAATTACCGAGAACATCTGGAACATTCCTGATGGAGTTATCCCGCCTAAGCCGGGCTATCACGCCGTTCTTCAAGACCGTATGCTCAGAGACGGTAAGCTTAACGCCTACTGGGTTATGTGTAACAACAACATGCAAGCGGGTCCGAATATCAATGGCGAACGCCTACCTGGCTACCGCAACCCAGATAACTTTATTGTCTGTTCAGACCCTTACCCAACCGCGACAGCACAAGCTGCGGATTTAATCCTGCCTACGGCTATGTGGATTGAAAAAGAAGGCGCATATGGCAATGCAGAGCGTCGCACCCAAGCCTGGTATCAGCAAATCAATACGGTTGGTGAAGCTAAATCTGATTTATGGCAAGTCATGGAGTTTACTAAGCGCTTCAAGATGGAAGAAGTGTGGACTGAAGAGCAATTGGCCAATGCCCCGCAATACCGAGGCAAAACCATGTACGACATGTTGTTCGCCAATGGTGTTGTCGATAAGTATCCGCTAGAAGAAGCTCGCGAACTAAACGATGACGCGCACCACTTTGGCTACTACGTGCAAAAAGGGTTGTTTGAAGAGTACGCGCAGTTTGGTCGTGGTAAAGCGCATGATTTAGCACCATACGAAGTTTATCACCAAACCCGCGGGTTGCGCTGGCCAGTTGTCGACGGCAAAGAGACGTTGTGGCGATACAAAGAAGGATCTGACCCTTATGCAAAAGAAGGGAGTGGTTGGGACTTCTACGGTAAGCCAGACGGTAAAGCCTTGATTATTTCAGCACCATACGAAGCGCCACCAGAATCACCGGATTCCGAGTACGACATGTGGCTATGTACCGGACGTGTGCTTGAGCACTGGCATACCGGCACCATGACAAGACGCGTACCTGAGCTGTATAAAGCGGTTCCTGACGCGGTCTGTTACATCCACCCTGAAGATGCCAAGGCTAAAGGCGTACGTCGTGGCGATGAGGTACTGCTGTCGAACAAACGTGGGGAAGTCCGCGTTCGGGTAGAAACGCGCGGACGTAACCGTCCACCACAAGGCTTGGTGTTTGTTCCTTTCTTTGATGCGCGTATTCTGATCAACAAGTTGATTCTTGATGCAACGGATCCTCTGTCTAAACAGACGGACTTTAAGAAGTGTCCAATAAAGATCACTAAGGTCGCGTAATCAAAACGCTTTTGGCTACCACGTGTCGGTGGTAGCCAAACATGACTTCAAGTTTTAGGCGGAGAACGAATAATGAATAAGATGTTACTTGCACTGCTGTCAATCGGTGCGTTGCTTAGCGGCACTGCAATAGCGAAGCTAGATAACCCCGGAGGTATTGGCGGTTTAGAATCTCTTCGTGGTGCAACTCAATTGGAAGACACACGCCCTGCAGATCAATTGAAAAACTTTCCAAAAGATCAACAGGTCACAGACAGTTATGTTTACCAACCACCTTTGATTCCTCACAGTATCAGAAACTATGAGGTGTCTCTAAACGCTAACAAGTGTCTCGCATGCCACAGTTGGAAAAATGCCAAAGAGATGGGGGCGACTAAAGTGAGTGTCACTCACTATGTCAATCGCCAAGACGCCGTACTGGCTGATGTATCCCCCCGTCGTTACTTCTGTCTGCAATGTCATGTTCCTCAGACTGATGCCAAGCCATTGGTTGAGAATGATTTCGATAAAGTAGACTCGCTGAAGTAATTCGTGGGTGACTGATTAAGAGGCTATTTATGAAACTAATTAAAGCGTTTTGGAAGCGACTCACAACCCCGAGTAAAGCCGCCGTTGGTGTGGTTTTGTTCATGGGGTTTACGGGCGGTCTTCTATTCTGGGGCGCATTCAATACTGGGATGGAAGCAACCAATACCGAAGAGTTCTGTTCCGGTTGTCATGCACCTATCGTCGCAGAAATCCAAGAGACTATTCACTACTCAAATCGCTCTGGTGTTCGTGCTATCTGCTCAGATTGTCATGTACCGCATGAGTGGACCGATAAGATCGTGCGTAAAGTGCAGGCGTCGAAAGAATTGTTTGCTCACTTTATAACACGCACCATTGATACCCCAGAAAAGTTTGAAGCACGCCGTGCTCATCTTGCTGAACGTGAATGGGCACGATTGAAAAATAATGACTCGTTAGAGTGTCGTAACTGTCACGAATTTGAGTACATGGATTTTTCAGAGCAAGGTCAACGCAGTGCCAATCAGCACTCAACTGCCCTTGCGTCGGGTGAGAAAACCTGTGTTGATTGTCATAAAGGCATAGCGCACAAACTCCCTGATATGCAGGGCGTTGAAGGCTGGCAATAAGGAGGCCAATATGAGTACTTTAGAATCTATCATTTGGCATATCCTTGGATACGGTGCGATGCCTTTCATCATTCTGAGCGGGTTTGTTGTTGTGGCAGCGATTTCGTTATGGCTGCTATCGATGGGCAAAGACAAAGAGGTGTGATCTTCACACGACCGATCAAGAAAAAGCCACCTCAGTTCGAGGTGGCTTTGTATTATTAATTATCTGGATAACCTTTCGGGTTTTGCGATTGCCAGCGCCAGGTATCTTCCGTCATCTGCTCTAAGCTCCGAGTCGCTGTCCAACCTAACTCATTTTGCGCCTTTTGGGGATTCGCCCAGCACTCAGCGATATCGCCAGGTCGTCTCGCAGCGATTTGATATGGAATAG
>JBCAXU010000070.1:0-20886 GCA_038533895.1 Pseudomonadota bacterium
CAACGATAAAGCACTGGGTGGCGATGATTTAAAGCTGGAATTTAAAAACGGCAACACCCTTTACACAGAGCATGGCAGTACCACACTTAAGTATTCACCAGACCAGCAGACAGTAGTAGAGCTAAGTGGCGCTGCGGCACATTGGTTGGATGTCACTACACTGGCTTGGTTTGAACACTCTGACGCTGCCAGCTACCAATTATGGTCGAGTACGCAAGGTGGGGCTGAGATTACTCAGCCGGAGCGCTACTAAGCGAGAAATGGCACTCGGCGGGCAGATCGAACATCCAGGCTTTCCGCACTTAAACGATCGTCGAGAATTTCAGTTGAATGTTAGTGAAATCGAAGCGAAAGCACTACTCAAGGGACAACTGATATTAGTTGCGTTAGATAGTGACAATCTGCCTTTAGCAGCCACGCGAGTGCAAGTTCCAGGTGTTATCGACGCCCTCTATACCCAAGGAAGTGATGATGCCGACGAGGCAAAACTAGGTAGCTGGATTGAAGGTAACACAGCGCATTTTGCGCTTTGGGCACCAACCGCTCAGCAGGTTGAGCTCTATCTGTACAACCAAGACAAAGCGCTCATCGCATCATCACCAGTAGCGATGACGCTCGATTCAAAGACTGGCGTCTGGCACTACCAAGGCTCGGATGAACTGGAGAATGTGTTCTATCGCTATCGCGTCAAAGCGTATCATCCGAAAACGGATCAAGTAGAATGGATGATGACGACCGATCCCTATTCGTTGTCGTTGAGCACATCTAGCCTGCACTCGCAGCTTGTCGACTTGAATGCACCAGAGACCAAACCAGCAGGTTGGGATAGTCAAACCATCCCTGAGCTTGCCAACCCCGAAGACAACATCATTTATGAGTTGCACATCCGTGACTTCAGTGCCAGTGACCAATTTGGCACAGCACAGCGAAACGGAAAATACGGTGCTTTCTTGGAAGAGGAGCGCGACAGCGTCAAACAGCTTAAGTCGTTGCGAGAGGCCGGGCTGACAACCATTCACTTATTACCAAGCTATGATCTTGCTTCAGTTCCAGAAGATCCGGCCAAAACCGTAAACTTGACCGACAGCGTGGCGAAATTGTGCACGGTAAACCCGAACGCGAAGCTCTGTAGCGATGGTACTAGCCCAAGCACAACCATTATTGAACTGTTAGAGCAAACCGACCCTTCTAGTGGTGAAGCGCAAGCGCTACTGGCCGATATACGACCTTTGGATAGCTTCAACTGGGGATACGATCCGTTCCACTATAGTGCGCCGGAAGGAAGCTATGCCGTCTCAAGTGACGGTCGCGAGCGTATTCGAGAATATCGAGAGATGGTACAAAAGCTACATAAGCTTGGCTTTAGAGTGGTGCAAGATGTGGTTTACAACCATACCTATTCGTCCGGCTTGTATGATAAGTCTGTGTTGGATAAAACCGTTCCTGGCTATTACCACAGATTGAATCCGATCACCGGCGCCGTTGAAAACTCAACCTGTTGTGATAACACCGCTTCCGAACATCGAATGTTTGAAAAATTGGTGGCAGACAGTGTGATGATGTGGGCCAAAGACTACAAGATTGATGGCTTCCGCTTTGACCTGATGGGACACCTGATGAAATCGAGTATGCTGCATGTTTATGAGCAGACTAAACAAGTCGATCCCGATACCTGGTTCTACGGTGAAGGTTGGAACTTCGGTGAAGTGGCTAACGGCCAGCGGGGTGAAAACGCCACTCAATGGCCAATGGCGGGCACCGGCATTGGTACCTACAACGATAGATTGCGCGATGGTGTGCGTGGTGGTGGACCCTTTGATAGTGGTGATGCACTGCTTAAAACCCCTGGTTTTGCTAATGCAGGCGATCGTTTTGACGCCAGACTGCAATCGAAAATGGACTTGATTCGTTACGGCATGACCGGCAACTTACAAAACTACCCACTGCAAACGGCGAGTGGCACCGTTGTGTATGGTCGCGATTTCCAATATGGCGGACAAGGCGCGGCTTACACACTCGATCCTCAAGAGTCGATTAACTATGTCTCTAAACATGATAATCAAACCTTGTGGGACTTTAACCAATATAAAGCGTCGCCAGAGGTAACCGCCGAGGATCGTGCACGCATGCAAATCGTGGGTTTATCCACCGTCATGCTCGGTCAAGGAGTACCATTCTTGCACATGGGGTCTGAGCTACTGCGCTCTAAATCGATGGAACGTGATAGCTACGATAGCGGTGATTGGTACAATAAAGTTGATTTCAGCAAGCAAACCAATAACTGGAATGTCGGACTGCCACGAGCCGATAAAGATCAGGCTAACTGGGATGCGATTAAGTCGGTGATCAGTAACCCTAATACTCAGGCAAGCGCTGAGGATATTGAATGGACCGACAATGCCTTTAAGGCACTGCTAAAAGTTCGCAGTTCTACACCGCTACTGAGATTGGTCAGTGAGCAAGAAGTTATCGAACGGGTCCGCTTTCACAATACCGGACCGGACTCATTGCCTGGGCTGATTGCGATGTCGGTCAATGATGGTGTGGCGGTAGGTGCGGATCTCGACAACGCCAATGACGCTCTGATGGTGATCATCAACGCCAATACCCAAACCCAACATCTGTACGTTGAACATGCCGCAGGCTTTGAGTTGCATCAAGCGCTGCTCGATTCTGCCGATCCACGAGTTAAGCAAGCTAAGTTTGACAACGGAACGTTCAGTGTCCCTGGTTTAACGGCTGCTGTGTTTGTTATTCCTCAAGGTGGTGAGCAGGGAGAAGGTCTCAACACTGAGGTCAAACCGGTTGATGTGGCCCCGTTTGGTAGCACTCAAGTTTATCTGCGCGGATCGATGAATGGCTGGAGCACCGACAACGAATTGAGTTATCAAGGAGAGGGGATTTATCAGTTTAATGGCTACTTAACCCCTGGCGAGTACCAGTTCAAGATTGCCTCGTCTGATTGGAGCTCGATTAACCTAGGCTTTGCTGAACTGGCGCAAGCCAATCAGTCTGTTAGCTTGAGCGACGCTGGCAACGGTAACATCAAGTTGGCCGTAACTGAACAAGGTCTCTATAACTTCGTGTTCGATGCTAGTAATCAAGCGTCATTGAGCGTGGCGGTGATCAACTCGCAAGTTGATTACGCATGTTATGACCAGCAAAGGCCAGGGTGTGATTTGCGTATCTATCAAGTGATGATTGAGTCTTTTGTTGATGGAGATGCAAATCGCGACTACAACGTCGGTTATGGTAACTCTCATCACAAGGGCGACTTACAAGGTGTTATTGATAGCCTAGACTACATTGCTAGCCTAAACATGAACGCTTTGTGGCTAACGCCAATATTCGACTCATGTGCTGGCCAAGGAGGTGACGACAAACTCGACGCTACCGGCTACTTTGCGTGTGATTATTTCAACGTCGATCCAAAATTCGGTACCAATCAAACACTGCGTACCTTGATTGATGAAGCCCATCAGAGAGGGATGTTTGTCTTCCTTGATGGCGTG
The DNA here is from genome assembly GCA_038533895.1 of Pseudomonadota bacterium. Classification (GTDB taxonomy): domain Bacteria; phylum Pseudomonadota; class Gammaproteobacteria; order Enterobacterales; family Vibrionaceae; genus Vibrio. The sequence goes on from JBCAXU010000070.1 coordinate 3,513, forward strand.
TTTGGCCATACTCATATCAATGGGGTTAAAGCTTCGCCGAGCGGCAAGTTACCCAGCTTAAAGGCACAATCGGGCTACCCTGGGCAATATGTTGTCTATCCAGATAGCGACAGCGAGGCGTTCTTTACCGAAGTTGCAACCTATTGGATCAAAGAGTTTGGAATCGATGGCTGGCGTCTAGATCAAGCATATCAAGTGCCTATAGACACATGGCGTCGAATTAGAAGCGCGGTAGAGCAAGCGTCTGTGGAAAACCTCATCGCTGGTAATCAGTGGGGAACGCTTGGCTATATGGTAGGAGAAGCCTGGAGCGGCGCCGATGAAATTACGCGCACCGTTTATGGCAGTGATCAAGAGCCTGGTCTCTCGTCTGCGTTTAACTTCCCATTAAGATACGGCTTAGTACAAGCGTTGGCAGTGGAAGAGTCGGGCGCTAACGGCAGCGCAATAACGCTCGATGCCAGTTGGAATGCGCGAGCGCTGTCACCTTACCACGCGATGCCAAACTTAATGATAGGTAATCACGATCTGGTGCGGTTCGGCGACCTTATTCAGCGTGGCGGGCTGTCTAATTACTTCCAGCGTCACAAAGCTGCATACAGTTTCTTAGCCGCTTACTCTGGTCCAATTACTTTCTACTACGGAGAAGAAATTGGTGATGAGATTGAAAACTTTGCAGCTCAAGTCACATCGAACTGCGTTGCACAAGGGTTGTGTGATGATCATGTCGCCCGTTCAAGTGGCAAAGTGGACGGCGTCACCGAGACAACACTGAGTCCAGAGCAAAGTGACCTAAAAAATTACCTTGCCAAATTGATGCAAGTTCGCAGCGAACACCCAGCGCTGTACAATGGCGAGCGAAGAAACCTGTGGATTGATGATAGCTTGTACGCTGATTTAAAGGTCAATGGTGAACAGCAGATAATCTATGTGCTGAACACCGCAGTGAGCGCGCGTACACTCACGCTTGATTTAGCGCGGATTAAGCTGGCAACAGAGCTGATCGATTTGATGACTGGAGAGACTATTGATATTCAGGCAGTCAATGCCACTATCGAGGTACCCGCTTTGACCGGGCGATTGCTGCTGGTAAACAAGTGATCAGCGGTTAACGAAAAGGCGCTCAACCGAGCGCCTTATTTGTAGTTAGACTTACTAAGTATCGTTATTTTTTACGGCAGAACTCAGCGATCACATACATAGATTGGCCACCGTTCGCTTTACCTGACACAAGCTTAGGATCGTCGCCAATGCTGATGCCACGGATAACCGTACCTTGCTTGATCACCTGGTTGGTGCCTTTAACTGGTAGGTCTTTGATGACCGTTACGTCGTCACCTTTTTTAAGCTCAACGCCGTTGCAATCAAGCGGTTTATCATCGGCAGACATCCCTTGCATGGCCCAGTTCATCTGCTCTTCTTCCATGTACATCATGTCTAGCGCATCTTGCGCCCAGCTTTCAGTGTTAAGTCGGGTCAGTTGACGCCAAGCTGTTACTTGAACTGCAGGCACTTGGCTCCACATACTGTCGTTTAGACAACGCCAGTGGTTGATGTCTTTAGGTTCGTCAATTTCGCTTAAACATTTATCACAAACCATAATCCCGTAATCCACTGTCACATGGCTGTGCGGAGGAACAGCGTATGCCGTTAATGGTGCATCAGCACCACACAGTTCACATTTTGATTGGCAGCGTTCTAGCATAGTAGCTTGAGAAGACATAATGGACTCACATTTTATAGGGTGTAATTGAAGCCGGTTATTATGCACTTTATCCGTCGAAAATAAAGGGGGAACCCTAATTAGCTGTAAATTGACGCCTTAAAGCGAACAAATCGACATTTTTCCTATACCTGATCAATATTATTTATACTCATCAATAGCTTACAATAAGTGACGCCGTCACCACAAACAAACTATCTTTACCTGTATAGACTTGATAGGCATAATCAGGCTGGTCTTTATATCAATTTAATAGGTAGTAGGTTGGAATTACTCTCCATTAACTTTATGGGCAAGCCGCTTCGACTTGAAGGGTCGATGGCCGGATGGCAGCAACTGTTTTGGGATAACCAGTTAGTGTCGCAATTAGATGCCAATGCCGAGCGAGGTGAGCGTCATCAGCATCAGTTCACTCTTATGGCAGGTGAGCAACCTTTGAACTGTCGGCTTGACCTATCATTGACTTGGCAACCATTCAAATTGAACTACCGGGTTCACGTGGATGATCAGGTTATCGAGCAGGGCAGTCGTAATAGTAAAGACATTGAGCAGCAGGTCCCTTTTACATCTCCACCAGCTGAAAGGCGCTTTAGTCTGATAGGGCTTGTCTCACTTGGTATGAAGGCACTAAAAAGTGCAAAGCTAATCAAAGTGGTTCTAGCATCGGCCAGTTTAGCCGCCTATTCGTGGCTATTTTCGTTTCAGTTCGCGCTGGCGCTCATCGCCTGTTTAGTGTTTCATGAATATGGTCATGTCAAAGCAATGAAGTACTTTGGCATGAAAACCAAAGGTATTTATCTAGTACCATTCCTTGGAGGGTTGGCGCTCAGCGATGAGAAAATAAATACGCGCTGGCAAGATGTGGTCATTTCTATCATGGGGCCAATGTTCGGGTTTATCTTGTCATTCATTTTACTCGGAATTTACCTTATTAGTGGTGAGATGTTTTTTGCTGGTCTTGCCGTGTTCAATGCGTTCCTCAATTTATTCAACCTACTGCCTATTTTGCCGCTTGACGGAGGGCACGTACTGAAAAGTATCAGCTTTTCAATGAACAGCCTTGCGGGCATTGCGGTCTGTACTTTGGCTGCCGTCGGAGGTGTGGTACTCAGTTATTCGCTTGGATTAACTTTGTTTGGGTTTCTCTTAATCATGGGGATGATCGAGATCTTGTTTGAATGGCGCGGCCGTCATCACAGCCACCTTTTGCCGCTAGACCGATATGGTCAGGCAGTCGCAACCATTTGGTACGTAGGGTTGGTTGGCGGATTGATTGGCATTATCTGGTTCTTTGCCGCAACAGGAGACGACTTACTGCGCTTGCCATTGATGATTTTGGGTACGTAAGAGAAAGGGAGCGTTGAGCTCCCTTTCTTAACATTTTGGCTTGGCTACCTTGTAATCAGGTAATGCTTGGATTTTTCTGGCCAAATCCTGAATTCGGGTGTTGTGTGAAGGGTGGGTAGAAAGCAGTTCTGGTGGCTGATTTCCGCCAGAGGCTTTGGCCATGTTTTTCCATAGTTCAATACTTTGATTAGGGTCGAAGCCAGATTTCGCCATCAACTCTAACCCAACAATATCGGCTTCAGACTCTTGGGTTCGGCCATAAGGCATTAAAACACCATATTGCACGCCTAACCCCAGTGCCGCCATAGTTACGCCGCGATATTGGGCATATTCCGAGCTTCCTAATGCGACATTGGTCAACTGTAACCCTGCGTTAGCAAGCTGAGATTGCGACAAACGCTCGTTACTGTGATCTGCAAGTACATGGGCAATTTCATGACCAATAACGGTCGCCAGTTGATCTTCGTTGACAGCGACATTAAGCAGCCCAGTGTAAACACCGATTTTTCCGCCTGGCAGCGCAAACGCATTGACTTGATCGCTCTCAAATACCACGACCTCCCAGCTTTGTCCGCCAGGCAAGGGGGCGACATTGGCGGTGATTGCCTGCGCAACACACTGAACATAAGCGTTGGTTTTACTATCCTGACTGATAGTTTGTTGCTGCTTCATCTGTTCAAACGACTGCGCTCCCAAACTGTTCATATCTGCGTTTGAGAACAGTAACAGTTGATTGCGCCCGGTTGGCGAAGCAGAGCAGGCCGCGATCAGAATAGAAGCGGCAGCAATTGTTGAGATTTTAAGCCATGCACGCATTGAAATTTCCATTTCCGAGTAAAAGACAATTGGTTAATCATAGCATTAGGTTACAATCGCTGTTAACTGAATAAAATGAGAATGAAGATGAGTATTTGGAAACGCCCCATTGATTTAGACCGCCTCAATACAACTTCACACAACACCCTGATCGAGCACTTGAATATCGTCTACAGTGACGTCGGTGAAGACTTTATTTCCGCCACAATGCCGGTATGTTCATTTACCCATCAACCGTTGGGTATGTTACATGGCGGCGCTTCTGTTGTACTGGCGGAAACATTAGGCTCGGTTGCCGCTAATTTTTGCGTCGACGAAGACAGCTTTTGCGTAGGGCTCGACATCAATGCTAACCACGTACGTTCGATGCGAAGTGGACAGGTAATCGGGACCGCGACTCCCATTCATTTAGGTATATCGACTCAAGTATGGCAAATAAACATCACCGATGAACGCGGCCGTTTAGTCTGTACCAGCCGCCTAACTATCGCAGTCAAAAAGCACAAAAAACCAGCAGTGGGCGAAAAGTGATTATTACCTTTAGTGGCGGTAAAGTCATTGCCACCGCCCATGAGTTGGTGGTGAAGTTGTCAGGCCCACATAGGGTCTCGCTACAATCGCAGATTGATGCTGTGTCATTGATTGGACAGGGCGCCAATGTCATTGTTGCCCATGGCAGTGAAACGACTTGGTCGGTAAAGCTAGACAATCAAGAGCAGTTAGTCGAGATCGCTCAACAAATCGGCATCGACGTCCAATAATGGACAACAACACTTGATCACAGTGGGCTAAATGAGGAAACTTCCACCATCACTTCCGAGTTGAGATTTCCTCTTTATGAGTAGCCCACGTTTACGCGTACAGTTTGAAACACTATTTGAGCACTACAAAGGACAAGATAGCGGTGTTCAACTTGAAGATATTACCGAGATCTTGTTTTGTACTCGGCGAAATGCGCGCATTGTTCTCAACAAAATGGAAGAAGAGGGCTGGCTTGAATGGCATCCAGCGCCAGGTCGAGGCAAGCTTTCTCAGCTTATCTTTAAGCGTAGCCGCTCTGATGTGAGTGAAAACCTTGCTCGTCGTTATCTTGACGAAGGCAAAATTGGTCAGGCACTCAAGGTGCTCGATAACGACACCGCCAAGCTTGCTCAAGTCGTCGAGGCTTATCTTGGTATTGTTCACCAAGAAGGGCAACAAGTGGTCCGTTTACCTTATTATCGGCCGCTAACCAATCTTAACCCAAATGTACAAATGCGTCGCTCAGAGCTGCACATCGCGCGGCAGATTTTTAGCGGGCTAACCCAGCTAGATGAAAAGGAGGCGCTGCAACCCGATTTAGCACACTCATGGGAAATGCTCACACCACAGCATTGGCGCTTTTACATTCGGCCAAGTGTCCGATTTCACAATGGTGACTTGCTCACCACCAATATCATCAAAGATTGTTTGCAGCAGCTCACTCTCAAACCGCTCTTTTCCCATATAGAGCGAATTGAGTTGCCGGGCCAATTAGTGGTCGATATCCATCTCAATCAAGATGACTATACCTTACCACTTTTACTCGCAGAGTCTTGCGCAAAAGTGGTTTTACCTAAGGAGCGCAGGGCTGAGGACTTTGATCGTTTTCCCGTCGGCACGGGTCCATATCGCGTCGTGCAAAATGATGACAAACGGCTGGTGTTGCAAGCGTTCGACGGATATTTTGGGTTTCGCCCATTACTTGATCGAGTTGAGGTATGGGTGATTGATGAAGCATACTCCGCTATGGTTTTTCCAAGTTTAACCAAACCAATCAAACCCGATGTGGTCAACTATAGTGATGAGGTTGAGCTAGATCCGGGCAGCACGCTATTGATGCTTAATCGAAATAATGGCTTGGCCGCCTCCGAAGAGTGGGCGGACTATTTTAGTCAACGGCTCAACTCATTGGCGCTTTACCAATTGCTACCTCAAGACAAAATTGTCGAGCTTGGGGTGTTACCAGCGCACGGACTTAAGCCCGGTTGGTATCATCATACTCGGCAAGGTCAGCCAAAGCCACCATGCGTCTGCAGTGTTACCGTTGCCTATCATGCGCAGCACCCTATGTTTCCAACCTTAGTCAAATGCATCGAAGCGCTATTGAAGCAAGATGGTCTGAGCGTCCAGTTGATCAAGTATGATCACACGGTTGAATCGACTCAAGACGTTGATATCTGGATCAAGCCAATGGGGATCTCGACCAATCGTGATGATGCACTGGCTGGATGGTTACTCAACTACAGTGATATTCAGTTGTTGAGCCGAAAACAAGATTTCGACTATTGGGCTAACGTAGTGAAACAGTGGCAAGCAACCGAAAACGCGCCGTTCCCAGCCAAACTATTGGGTAAGTCGCTGGTTGAACAAAAACAGCTGATTCCCATGTTCCACTGTTGGCTTGGGGTAAGCAAAGATCACTGCGGATCCCTGCAAAATGCCAAGTGCAATGCGTTGGGCTGGTTTGACTTTAGTCAGGTTTGGGTAAAGCCGACACTATCGAATAATGAGTAAGGCAGTCAGGTGGCGAAACCGAATAAGAAACAGCCCAGTAAAACCGTCGATATATTTTGTGCAAAATGCAAAACCCAACTGTTTAAGTACCGAAAAGGGGGAAAAGGGGCATTAGTGAAATGCTTCAAAGAGCGGATCGTATCGGATTACACCAATAGTCCCTGTTTTTGCCCTAACTGTGGTCAAGAGTTTGCGCGAGATACTCTAGTGCGTGGTACGCCTGCGTTTAAAATAATCGGCGGTAAAGTCACGATGAAGTAATCGCAGAACAGAATTATATCCCACAAAAATGGCTGGATAACAAGTAAGCTCAAATTGTAAAAAATAGGCCTCTTGGACATATTTTTGGACTCAACGCAGAAAATTAACAAAATTTAGCAAAAGCTCTATCATTGTGTTTTTAACCTGTTAGAATATCCGCAGTTAATCTTCGGTTTTTCCAAATATATCGTAAGGGTGCACAATGGAACTCGGTCTTATCATCGCTTTTATCGTCTCAGCAGCCGTTATGGTTAAGAAAGAGATGGCAGCAGCGAAATAACACTCATTCGTCCCATTTTTAAACAACTTTTTGATGAATTTGTGTTGATAGAAGCTCCTTAATTGGAGCTTTTTTGTATCTAAATATCTGTAATTTATTTGTTTTTTATAAATAGATATAGAAAAGCCAGCTGAAAAGCTGGCTTTTTAACGCTTGACGCTAATTAGAACTCATATTTCGCAGTAATGGCCCAGTTTCGACCAGCTTGGGTATCATCCAAGTCAAGCTCTGTGCGGCCACGTACATCATCCCATGCCCAATACTTCTCGTCAGTGACATTAAATAGGCCAGCGCGTATGGTTAAATCCTTCACAGGTACATAGTAAGCCGTGAGGTCGACAACTGTTGCCGATGGGTTTTCGACTTGGTCGGTTGTTCCGCCGCTGTTTGAGTCTAGATTTAAATCTCGATTAGACTTTTGGGCTGTGTAGCTCAGCTGAATACTCGTTCCCCAGGTTTGAGCTGGCGAATCGTAGTTAAGCGCGACAACAGCGTTCCAAGGTTCGATACTATTTAGCTTTTTGCCATTTCCGTCTTTACCTTCAGTGTAGGCGATAGCGAAGCGTGAAGTGATCCCTTGGTTAAAGCCGGCAAGGGCGCTGATGTCTAATGTATTGGCAAACTCTACACCTTTTATTACGGCTTCATCGACATTGACGTACTGCCAGATGTCAGGATCGCTACCGACACCTTCTTCCACCACCTTGTTATCGATAAAGTTAGTAAAATCGCTGTAGTAGAAAGCAATTTCCGAAGCAGTTACGTCGGTATTGTGACGGAAACCAACTTCGTAGGTAATACTTTCCTCAGCATCGAGATCTGGATTTGGCCTATTTTCGTATGACGAACCACCATCGTACGAATAGTAGAGTTCATCAAAACTAGGAGCGCGGAAACCTTGTGAGATCTGAGCGAATGTTTTCAGACTGTCGTTCAAGTCATAAACGGCGCCCAAACGTGCGGTAATGGCCGAACTTGAGTGCTTGTTATAAGTAACGTTTGAGTCGATACCTTCTGTTGTGACATCAGGTTTAGTTTCAAAACTATCAAAACGAATGCCTGGAGTCAGACGTAACGTCTCGTTAAGCAGTAACATTTCGTCTTGTACAAATGCGCCGTAACGGGTTTCTTCCGCATTTGGTTGGTAGAAGAACAATTTGTCTTCAGAGCTATCAATTAAGTTGCGGGTATAGTTGCGGTTTTCAATATCTTTGTTCTGATAGTTGGCGCCATACACTAGTGTATGTTGAATATTGTCAGTTTCTATGTATTTTGTTGCTTGAATATCAAACTGAACTGACTTTTCGTTGTAGGTGTAGTCTTTGTGCTCTGCGCGCAATGCGTCGTTGCCAGTCGGAACGTCGGGAGCAGGAGAGGGGCCAATGGGTGAGACCGATGTGATCTTACCACTACGGTGAGTATTGCCGTTTTCATCCTTTTTAATCGCTGCAACACTCCATTCAAGGCTGTCTGCAATCGTAAGATCTTTTTGCACAATGTGCTTGAAGCCAAATCGTTTTTGTCTTGAATCGTCATCGCCATAGTTTTTATCCCAATCGATGTTGCCAAGGCCCATACGGAAAGTTGGAGCAGGAGTAAACACCATGTCTGATAGGAACGTTTGACCTGTCTTTTCGAGTTGTGTCTCGGTCTCTTTTTGTCCGTACTCACCGATCAATTCAATACGGTTTTCCTCGTTTACTTGGTATTGAACTTTTACCAGTAAATTGTCACTTGAAGAGTTTTGCTCGTCTGGTTTGCCAAAGTTATTAACCTCTTCTCCATCACGGCGCGTGTACGCAACCAAGGTTTCGAGATCGCCAAACTTGTTTGCAAGCGCTACAGACTCGGAAAATTCGTTGGTGTCAGACGCGTAACCTAGCTTAACGTAGCCGCCAAGTTGTTTGTCGTCTGAAATGAAATCTGATGGATCCTTAGTTTGGAAAGCGGCAATACCTGCGATGCCATCACTACCATAGAGACTTGAGGCTGAACCTTTTACAATCTCGACACTCTTAAACATTTCTGTGTCTGTCATTACGCGGCTTGATTGCAAAAATGAGTAGCCTGAATTATAACGTGCAGGTTGTGCGACACCGTCCACGAGAATGTTCACTCGGTTGCCGCCCAAACCACGTATATTGATGCCTTGAATACCGTGTCGGCTATCAGTCTCTACCGATACGCCTGGGGTATATTTAAAAGTGTCAGATAAATCTTTTGCCAAGTTTTTGTCGATATCTTGTTCTGTCACGACGGATACCGATCCTGCGACGTCCTCAAGTTGTTGTTGGGTGCGAGTTGCTGAAACGACAACTTCATCAAATAGAGCATATTCTTGTGCATATGCTGTTGACGTTAAAGCAAAAACAATTGAAGCTGACAATAGAGAGCGTTTGTACATTATGAACTACCTCATTCCATAATTAGTCGTTCTTGGGATGGGTGGCATTTTATTGGATCTTAATAATAATTACTATCATTTGCATTTGCGTAGTTATTGATTAATTTGCGAGTAAATTAGGCAGAAAAAATAAAAAAGTTTGATATATTAGATAGATAGATGCCTTTGTTACGAACTCAGAAAATGAACATTTATTAAGTTAATGTGACATAACTCACATTAATCTTTCGGAGGGAATGCATTTGCAAAGTCCAATCACCTTAGAAGCACTTCATATTCTTGATGCGATTGATAGACGGGGGAGTTTCGCAGCTGCGGCGAATGAGCTTGATCGGGCACCGTCATCATTGAGTTACCAAATTCAAAAACTCGAACAAGAACTCGATATAATGATCTTTGACCGTTCTGGGCATAAGGCGAATTTTACTGAGGCAGGTCAACTGATTTTGCAGCGCGGACGTTCGATATTGAGTGCCACCGAGAAGCTCGTCAATGACGCGAGTGTGTTAGCAAATGGTTGGGAACTAGATATTACCCTTGCGTACGATGGCATTATTCCGGTCTGTAATTTTTTTCAACTCGTGTCGGATTTAAGTAATGTCAGTTCAACTAGAGTCAAACTTCAAGAGGAGATTTTGGCCGGGTGTTGGGAGTCGTTGAACAGCGGTCGGGCCGATCTTTTGGTTTGCCCGAAACTCGACACCCTACCTCAAGATGTCAAAGCGGAAGTCATTGGCAGTATGGAAATGATATGGGTTGCGGCCAGTGACCATTACGTGCATAAACGAAGTGGCGAGTTTGATGATAAAGCGCGCGAAAAGTATCGAGTGATTGCCATCGCCGATACTGCGCGCGAACAGCCTGCGATCAGCGTTAATATTACCCAACGTCAACCCCGACTCACAGTCACTAACTTCCCAGCGAAAGTCGATGCATTAACATCGGGCCTTGGTATAGGCACGTTGCCAAAGCACCGGGCGCAACAGTTAATCGATGAAGGTAAGCTCAAAGCGATCAGCAATACAGCGCCAATGAAAATGGATATCATCCTAGCATGGAAACGCAACAAAATTGGTGAGGCCAAATCCTGGTGTATCCAATACTTGATGAAAAACTGGAAAGCCAACGCACAAATATAAAATAGGGAGCCATTTGGCTCCCTATTTTATTGATTAAGTGGCAGCACCATATCCGCGACACCATCTTCGAATTGGATATCGAGTTTAAAGCCGAGTTTTTGTGCCAACATCAACATACCGCGATTGGATGGCATGGTCATACCTGACATCTGGGTAGTCCCTTTGTGCCGACAGTATTGAATGATTTTATTCATTAACACTTTGCCCAATCCGTTCCCTTTCAAGTCTGATCGAATCAAGATGGCGAACTCAGCATCGGTGTTGTCATGATTAATTAACGCTCTGGATACACCAATAATAGGGCTACCTGGCCGTGTTTGACTCACTGCGACAAAGGCCATTTCTCGGTCATAATCTATCTGAGTTAAATTAGCGAGCGCTTCGTGATTAAACTCACCAACGTCAGTAAAGAATCGTTTGTACAAATCCTCTTTCGACACATTGTGGATAAAATCCGCGTGATGAGGCTCATCTTCGGGCAAGATGGGTCTAAGTAATACATCCTCACCATCTCGAAGGGTGATCAGTTCTTCGTATTCAACTGGATAGGGGCGAATAGCCAAGCGCTGCTGAGCGTCGCCATCATAGCGTTTGAGCACCAAATCCGCATCGAGGATGGTGAATGTCGACCCATTAGCTAGTACTGGATGTATATCCAGCTCGTAGGCTTGAGGGCAATCAACGACCATTTGCGATATACGAACTAAGAGTTCTGATAAGCCATGAATGTCCATCGGTTCTGGCAGTTTTTGCAGTCTGATATTGCCATTTTTAATGGCGCGTACGATCAGATATCGCGCGAGGGCCATGTTTAATGGGGGAAGTGCAGACGCTGCGTCTATAGATTCGTCCCACTCAGAGCCTCCTTGACCAACCAAAATAACTGGACCAAAGGTTTCATCAGTGATCACTTTGATCCGAATTTCCTCGCCGCCAGCCAGCTTTGCCATGCCTTGAACCAACAAGCCGTGCACATTGGCAGAGGGATAGGAGAGCTTGGTTCTATCTAAAATCGCTTCGGCGGCATTGGCGACCTCATGACTGTTACGCAAATTAAGCATTACTCCTTGGACATCGGATTTATGGGCGATGTCAGGAGAGCGGAGTTTGACCGCCACAGGGTAACCAATTTGCTCAGCGACATGAACGGCCTCACTTGAGTCTGATGCAATCCAAGTAGGTAACACATTAAAGTTGAAACAACGCAAAAATGGGCCAATTTGGTGGGTATCAAGTGACACTGTGTTTTTATCCAGTAGCTTTTCTGCAATCCAGCTTTTAGCTTCATTCAGCTCTGCGATATGCACCGGTTCAGCGGTGGTTGGTGTTTCCATTAATTGTTTTTGGTTGCGCCTGTACTCCACTAAGTGCATGAATGCCACCACTGCACTCTCGGGTGTTCGGTAGGTGGGAATACCCGCTTGGGTAAAGATATCGCGAGCGGGTTTTGCGGTCAGTTCTCCAGACCAATTGGTTAGAATATTAAATCGTTTGTGTCTCGGGTGTGACTTAATCGCTTCAACGATAGCACGGGCTGTCTGTTCCGAATGAGCAACGGCTGAAGGGCTGTGCATGATCAAAATCGCATCAGCACAATCGGTATCCATCAAAGCGTTAAGTGTATTGACGTAACGGTGATGATCGGCGTCACCGACCATATCAATAGGATTGTTATGGCTCCAACTGATAGGCAGGATGTCACTGAGTCTATCTATGGTTTCTTGAGATAACTCGGCAAGTTTACCCCCTCGTTCAAGTAGTGTATCGACGGCCATTATCGCCGGACCACCACCATTGGTGACGATAGCGAGTCGCTCACCGCGAAGTGGTACAGAGTGAGTTAAGGTTTCCACTGCGGCAAACAGCTCATGAGAGTTGTTTACACGTAACATACCCGTACGCCGGATGGCGGAGTCATAAATGATGTCTAACGTATTATCACCCCCAGTATGAGCTTGGGCTGCGATACGACCTGCGTGGGTGCGTCCGCCTTTGAGGACCAATATTCGCCGGTTGCGAGAAGCGGCTCGGGCAGCAGACATAAAGCGGCGAGCATCTTTAATCGTGTCGACATACAACAAGATAGATTCAGTGTGGCTGTCGGTACTCAGCTTATCCAGTAAATCTGCGAAATCAATGTCGAGTGCATTACCCAGTGAAATGAACGCAGAGAAGCCAATGTTTTTGTCATTGGCCCAATCAAGGATGGTGGTGCACATCGCTGCCGATTGGGAGATAAACGCTATTTTTCCTTTATTTGCAGTGACAGGCGAAAACGAGGCATTGAAATTGACCCATGGCAGGATCAATCCGAGGCTATTAGGGCCAAGAATACGCATTCCGCTCTCGCGAGCAATCGCTAAACAAGCGGCCTGAATGCTTTCACCTTCGTCGTTAGCGAGGTGCATATCGGCCGAGAGAACAATGACCGTCTTGACCTGTTTTTGCGCCAATTGCTCGAAAATACGTTGATTGTACTTGGCTTGGGTGCACAGAATAGCAACATCAGGCACAATCGGCAGCTGCTCGATGGAAGAGTAGGCAAGTACACCACACACTGCATCGTATTTGGGTGTAACGGGCATGATCGCACCTTCGAAACCACCGTGAAGCAGATTCTTCATTACAATATTCCCAGCGCGCATAGGTTTTGAGGACGCACCGATAACGGCGACTGAGCGAGGTTTTAGCAGATGGTTGAGTTGACTCATAAGGTGACTCCTGCAAGGCAGATAATCAATATCCTAACCAACCTACAAGTAGATTACTCAGTGATTTCGATGTTGTTTTAATCAGATCACTGAGGTTGAGCCAAAGTTTGTGCCATCTGTCACAGAGTATTGATATATAATTAAAATGTCGGGTTGATTATCCGACGAGCAAACGGCATGATTTACAGTAATTTCTAGTAAAGGCATTTGAAGAGTTCATGAAAAAAGTAGCGATTGTTGGCTTATCAGTTTTGCTTTCAGCTTGTGTATCAAGCGACTACGTCACCGACGTTAGTTCAGAAAGCTATCGTGAGGAATACAAAACAGCGAAGGTAGAGCAACCCGTTGTTTCACAGCAAGGAACGAGCAGCGCTATCGTTGAAGACAACGTGCAACCAGGCACGGTGACTATGTCTTCAGAGCCGATGACTAAGGTTCAACCAAAAGCGAAACCATCGGTCACTATTATTCCGCCGACAGCTAAACAGAAAGCAATGAACCCACGCTATGGTTTTACTATCCAGGTTGTGGCAGTTGGATCACAAACAAAAGTTGATCACTTCGCTCGCAAGTTACCAAGAGATAACCAACCTATTTGGGAAAACTATAAAGTGGTGAACGGCACTAAATGGTACACGGTTCTGTATGGAGATTACGCTACTCGTACCGATGCCAAAGCGGCCATCAGCGAGCTACCGGTTGAGTTCCAAGACTTAAAACCGTTTGTGAAGAGTATTGATGATATTAAGAACTCTCAGTACCCAACCTTAAACAAACTCAACTAAGAAAAGGGCGAAAGCCCTTTTTTATTGTCTAATCGTTACGCAGTTAAACAAGCTGCCTGCCAATAAATCAGCCAAATCCGTGTAACTCAACCCGGATTCGATTATGATTGGGGCAATATTTCTCCTGTTGTATCACGGAAAGATCTCTTAATGACAAAAACGACCATCTTACTGCTATGTGGCGGCGGCTCTTCAGAGCATGAAGTTTCTTTGGTGTCTGCTGACTTCCTACAATCACAGCTTTCATTAACCTCCGAATTTGATGTGATTCGTGTTGAAATGAAATCTGACGGCTGGTATACCGCCGACGGTCAACTGGCATACCTAGATACTAATTCTGGGACGATCAATACCAATAGCGACTCTGTAAAGTTAGATTTCGTCGTTCCGTGTATTCATGGCTTTCCAGGTGAAACGGGTGATATTCAGTCGATGCTGGAGTTATCGGGTATTCCATATTTAGGATGTGGGCCAGAGGCGAGCTCGAATAGCTTTAACAAGATTACCTCTAAGCTTTGGTATGATGCACTCGGTATTCCCAATACGCCCTATATCTTCTTATCTGAAAATAACTCAGATGCCTATCAACAGAGCAAAGTTGCGTTGGAAAAATGGGGCAGTATCTTTGTAAAAGCTGCGCGACAGGGTTCATCGGTAGGTTGTTACAAGGTAACGGAAGTATCTCAGCTTCAATTAGCGCTTAATGATGCGTTCAGTTTTTCAGACCAAGTATTGGTCGAGCAAGCAGTCAAACCTCGCGAGCTAGAAGTGGCCGCTTATGAGTTTAACGGACAGCTTTATATTACTAAGCCTGGCGAAGTGATCGCCCCTGCGGATGCTTTCTATAGCTATGAAGAGAAGTACAGCTCAAGCAGTCATTCCAAAACTGAAATAGAAGCGTCAAACCTGAGCGAAGAACAGCTCGATATCATTCGCGTGAGTGCAGAGAAGGTGTTCACCCAGATGAGATTGCGTCACTTGTCACGTATCGACTTTTTCCTGACGCCGGAGGGGAATATCTACCTTAATGAAGTCAATACCTTCCCAGGAATGACGCCCATTTCGATGTTTCCAAAGATGTTGATGAACAACGGAC
Source organism: Pseudomonadota bacterium (assembly GCA_038533895.1). Lineage (GTDB taxonomy): Bacteria > Pseudomonadota > Gammaproteobacteria > Enterobacterales > Vibrionaceae > Vibrio. Next base: position 18,610 of record JBCAXU010000070.1, read on the forward strand.
ATAGTTTTGCCGAGTTTTTAGCTGACTGCGTACGTCGTTCGCTTTAACCCCAAGGCTTGAATGTCTTAAATATCAACTTTTCCGCCGCTGCTTGTGCTCGATTGCCAAGGTATTGGTAGGGCATAGCAGCGCTTTGCCAGCGGCCATATTGCTGGATCTCCTTTACTTTAACCCCTCGAGCTGCCATTTCAGCCACAGCTCCCACTCTTGGCGATTGACCAGAAAAATTAACATCCAGTTTTAATCTTTCGCTTGCTGCACGTAAGATGCGGTAAATAGATGAGTCATCGAGTGCGCTTTGGCTAACATTGCCATGCTTGTCTATTGCCGAAAACAGTGCACCTTGGTAATCGCCACGAACGTGTAACCATTTGGTTAGATAATGAATAGCGCTTTGCGATAGCGGGTATCGGTCATTACCCAAAATAACGGCTGTTTCTGAGCCACTCAGAGACAAGTCTTTCAAGCTAAGACGTTTTAGCTCCACACGCTTTAACATGCATTCAAACATCAAGTGATAAAGCGCCAAATTCCTAATATCAACGGCGTTGGTTGAGCGAGATAGGGTATCCGTAAGTTTGTCTAAATGTTGACGTGTAAAAGCGGTGGTGGTGTGAGCATCCATCTTCTTATCTAAACGAAGCCGGGACATTGTGGTTCTAACCATAGTGGTCGAAGTGGGATCAGACAGTGCGAGAAGTTTATGCACCAAAGATATAGTCACCGCGTAACGCTTAAGGGTAGCATACTTACGACGACTTGATTCACGCTCTATGAATAACCGAACTGCTGTGGCCGCAGCAGGGAGTGGGCATACTTGTTTGCTCTGGCAAAATTCGACGAACAGATTCCAATCTTTGCGCATGGCTAAAAGTGAATTGTGAGAATATTGATCATCGGTTAGACGACGAAAATCATCCAGTTTGACCTGGCTGCTAAAATCACATATGAGCTGCTTGCGAGCAGTATCACATGTGATGACACGAACATTTTTTCTCATTGCTACGCACTATAACCACAAAAACCAAATTAAATATACTTGATAATGAGAGATTTACAATTATGATTAGAACAAACTAATTCAAAAGATACGTGCTTATGGCTGCTGCAACTTATCGAGGTTTTCACCTCAAAACTGCTGGAAATTCAACTGACATTTGGCAAGTTCAAATTAAGAACCACATACTGTCGGGGAGCATGGCTGCCGTCAAAAAAAGCATAGACTGGTTTTGCGATACTGCGACCATTATCGATCCCAAAGAGTTTAGTTCGCTAGACACGAACAAGAAACCCGACGGTCAACCAGCACAAGAAAACTTTCATGGTTACACCATAAAAAACGACACTGGAGAAGCAAACGGCTGGTATTGTTTCTTTAATGGGAGGCTAATCAAAGGTGGAAAGCTTGCCATCCAGAAGCACATAGAGGCATACTTGGTTGCTAAACAAAAAGCCGAACAGCAACAGAAGAAGTAAATCGTATGACTCTTGTATATAGCACTGATGTAGGTCGTATTAAGCCTGAAGAAGAGAAACCACAGCGTGAAAAAGGCGACGGAATTGTTCGCATTCAACGTCAGACTAAAGGTCGAAAAGGCAAAGGTGTCAGCATTGTCACAGGGTTAGATCTTGATGATGCGCCACTGAAGCTATTAGCCGCCGAACTTAAAAAGGTATGTGGCTGTGGTGGCTCAGTCAAAGACGGAACCATCGAAATCCAGGGCGATGCCCGTGATAAAATTAAGCAGCTGTTAGAAAAGAAAGGTTACACCGTAAAACTAGCAGGTGGTTAGGCCTAATAATTAGGTTGGTCAATCTCTGATTAACAAACTGTTTATTAGCTATTTTATGGTAAATCCATTATGTATAATCAGTTGTGAGTTTGGCCAGACAAAACCAAACACGCAAAGTAGAGCGCTTAGGCGCTCATTTTACCAGATTGTACATTTAACATAACCTATATAATGCGCACTAAAGTTTTAGACACTTTCTTTATCAACGCGTGACGTTGAGGCTCTAAAATGTTATTCCTCTTAACATTAGCCGCTGTTTGCATGCAAGATGTTTTCGCACCAGCTATAGAACGTGCGGGATTTGTCGCATGACTCGTATAATCCGACGTAACTCAATGTTTATACTTCATTGTCTGTCGCATTTCGTTATGCTTGACCATATAGAGGGTCGGCAACGATTACTTCATTAAACAGCCAGATGGTCGTTTATTGGTCAGAATCAGATCCTGCGGTTTCAGTCCTCTTGAGTCCTTGCAAGTGTAGG
>JBCAXU010000071.1:0-20768 GCA_038533895.1 Pseudomonadota bacterium
AGCTAGTTCCTAGAAAACTTGAATTGACTGTGCCGATAATAAATTATCGATTGGTCACTCAGTTCATTGAAACCTAATTTGAAACCGAAGTTTCTAATTGGATTATCATCAACGAGTGCCCACACAGATTGATAGGTTTATATTGTTAAAGAGCGTTCTTGTTTGTGACTCATGTCACTCACAAAGAGGCGGTCATTTTAGCGAGATAAAGTTTAGTGTCAACCACTTTTTTCAAACTTTTTTCAAGCATTTTGCTTGGCTAATTTGACCTTGCTGATTTGTTCTCGGTGTCTTTCGAACCGTTCCCGTGTCAGCGAGGGGGCATTATAGAGATCGCCATCACATTGGCAAGCCCTTTTTTACGTTTTTTTTGATTTTTTTGTTGTTTGCGTATTTTCTATTCAAAACAACCTATTTTTGCCACTTTTCTCGCTCAAAGGTAGTCAAGTTCCCGCTAAACAAGGAGATGGAATGAGCTCTCTACGCAGTTATAAAGGTATTCACCCTCAAATCGGACAGCGTGTCTATATAGATAGCAGCTCCGTGCTGGTCGGAGATATTAAGATTGGAGACGATTCGAGCATTTGGCCGTTGGTTGCTGCTCGCGGTGATGTTAACCATATTCATATCGGCGAACGAACTAACGTACAAGATGGCTCTGTCCTTCACGTCACCCACAAAAATGCCGAGAACCCAGAAGGCTATCCGCTTATCATTGGCAATGACGTGACCATTGGCCACAAAGTCATGCTACATGGATGCACTATCAATGATCGTGTCTTGGTCGGTATGGGCGCGATAGTGCTCGATGCCGCGGTAATAGAAGAAGAGGTAATGATAGGTGCCGGTAGCTTAGTCCCACCAGGCAAGGTTCTAGAGAGTGGTTATCTTTATGTTGGTAGCCCTGTCAAGCAAGCACGCCCATTAAATGATAAGGAGCGTGCGTTCTTACAGAAATCTGCCGACAACTATGTGCAAAATAAAGAGGACTATCTTCATCAAGTCGATCAGATTACGCCATAATTTCTATTTGGCCCGAACTATTGTACTGCTCATCCTCTATTAAACCTTCAGCAAGCTCCTCGAGATCAAAGCGACACTGGGCAAATACCGCCAGAGCTTGCTGCTGATCAACAATGCTTTGTCCGGATAAGTTTTCCAACGCTTGCTTAGAAACGATGCACTCGATCAGCGCACCACTTTGCTGTGCCGGGAAACTCATCACTTGAGCTTCAGCGTGCCAAGTTTGCATGTCTGGAAATAGTATCGATTGGTTCAAGGCTTACATTCCTTCTAAGTTCTTGCGCAGCTCACGCAAAATTTGTTTGGTGCCCGGTCTAAGCCCACGCCACAACATAAAACTTTCGGCCGCTTGGCCAACTAACATACCTAAGCCATCGTATGCCGCAGCAACGTTATTATCCAACGCCCACTGATTAAAAGCGGTATTACCCGCACCATACATCATGTCATACGCATAGGTGTGCGCAGTAAAAATCGCTGCAGAAATATCTGGCAGCTCACCACCCAGGCTGGCTGAGGTGGAGTTGATCACCACATCAAAGCCATCGTTTATCTCTGACATCGCGACCGAACGAACATGACCATAGGGTGAGAACATTTGTTGTAGCTGCTGAGCTTTTGACAGCGTTCGATTGGTAATGACGATTTCACTCGGCTGCTGATCAAGCAGCGGCTTCATCACTCCTCGCGCCGCGCCACCAGCACCAATCAGCAAAATACGCGCGCCCTTGAGTGGTACTTGGTATTGCAGCAAGTCTTGAACCAGGCCTTCTCCATCAGTGTTGTCGCCAATGATTTCACCATCGTCCAGTTTCTTTAATGTGTTTACCGCTCCCGCCAATTGCGCTCGCTCGGTGAGCCGGGAAGCGAATTTATAGGCGTCCTCTTTGAAAGGTACCGTGACATTACAACCCTTACCACCATTAGCAAAGAATGTTTCAGCGGCACGGATAAACTCCCCCACTGGCGCGAGTTCGGCGGTATAGGTAAGAGGCTGGTTGGTTTGACGCGCAAATAGAGTATGGATGAAAGGGGACTTGCTGTGTCCGATGGGATTGCCAAAAACGGCATAGCGATCTATTTGCTGTGTCATATTCTTACCTGCAAAAATAAAAAGGCCAACTTGATTAAGTTGACCCTATCACTATCTCTATGAGGAGGAAAGCGTTACCAATCCCTTGGTTTAAGGTAGTGATCGTATAGCTCAGCTTCTGGTGAACCTGGCTCAACTTGATAGGCGTATTCCCAACGTGCCAGCGGCGGCATTGACATTAAAATCGACTCAGTGCGCCCACCGCTTTGCAAACCAAATAAGGTGCCACGGTCATAGACTAAGTTGAACTCGACATAGCGGCCGCGGCGATATAACTGAAATTGACGCTCACGCTCACCAAACTCCGTCGCTTTACGGCGTTCAACAATCGGCAAATACGCTTGGGTATAACCTTCCCCGACCGCTTTTATATAGTCAAAACACTTATCAAATGGCCATTGATTGAGATCATCAAAGAATAGCCCACCCACCCCACGAGTCTCATCACGGTGTGGTAGATAGAAGTATCGGTCACACCACGCTTTATGTTCTGGATACACATGGCTACCAAATGGGGCACATAGTTCCTTGGCGGTGTTGTGCCAATACTGCGCATCTTCTTCAAATGGGTAGAACGGCGTTAAGTCGAAACCTCCACCAAACCACCAGATAGGATCTTCTCCGTCTTTTTCAGCGATAAAGAAACGCACATTGGCATGCGATGTCGGCACATATGGGTTATTGGGGTGCATCACTAAAGAAACACCCATGGCTTCGAATCGGCGTCCAGCCAACTCTGGGCGATGTGCAGTGGCAGACGCTGGCATCTCTTTGCCTTGAACATGAGAAAAGTTCACGCCACCTTGTTCAAACACCGCCCCTTCTTTCATCACACGAGTGCGACCGCCACCACCGAGTTTCTCACCAGGTTCTCTTTGCCAAGCATCTTCTACAAACTGAGCCTGACCGTCGGCTTGTTCGAGTTGACTACATATTGAATCTTGTAGCGCCATCAAGAACTGCTTGACCGCTTGCTTATCTATCGCTGACATACGATTTCCTTTACTACGCAGGGTTCTCCCTGTCTTAATACTTGTGAACTTTTGGCATCACAGTTCGCTTGGCCACCGTTAAAGGTTAACGGCTTTGCTTGGGCATTACTAGCCGATTACTTCACCTTAATACCAACCCCATCAAACAATCCTGTCGTGTTAGTGCCAACCAATCCCTGTGATAACCGTGGCTTTTCTCTTTACCCACATCACTCGACAACAAACCACGCGCAAACGTTTGCTTACAAGTAAAATCCCCGTATAATGCGCTCAAAATATTTGCTCACTATGCTATGCGCTTTGAAGGAGTTTGAGATGAAAGTCGGGATCATTATGGGTTCAAAATCAGATTGGCCAACCATGAAACTAGCGGCAGACATGTTAGATAAGTTTGGTGTTGAATACGAAACCAAAGTGGTGTCAGCACACCGTACCCCTCAGCTTCTGGCCGACTACGCCACCAGCGCCAAAGAACGTGGTCTTAAAGTGATTATCGCCGGTGCTGGCGGTGCCGCACACTTACCGGGTATGGCAGCAGCCTTTACTTCTCTACCCGTGCTTGGTGTACCGGTTCAGTCTCGCGCACTTAGCGGCCTAGACTCTCTATACTCTATCGTGCAAATGCCAAAAGGGATTGCGGTAGGCACCCTAGCGATTGGTGAAGCTGGCGCGGCTAACGCGGGTATTCTTGCCGCTCAGATCCTTGGTACTCACGATGAGGAAGTAATGGCGAAAGTCGAAGCGTTCCGCAAAGAGCAAACTGAAACCGTATTAGCAAACCCGAATCCGGCAGAGGGCTAAATCGATGCATGTTTTAGTGTTGGGCGCGGGCCAACTGGCACGCATGATGTCGCTAGCTGGCGCACCCATTAACATTGAGATTTCGGCCTACGATGTTGGCAGCGAGACTATTGTGCATCCACTCACTCAAACTGTGATTGGCCACGGATTGGACAATGCCATCGAGCAAGCCGATGTGATCACGGCCGAGTTCGAACATATCCCTCATGACATTCTCGCGATCTGTGAGCAAAGCGGTAAGTTCCTCCCATCAAGTGAGGCGATCAAAGCGGGCGGAGATCGCCGCATTGAGAAAACGCTGCTCGACCAAGCAGGCGTGCGCAATGCCAAATACTCGGTGATTAAAAGTCGTGAAGACTTCGATCAAGCTATCTCGCTGGTTGGCATCCCTATGGTGCTGAAAAGTGCACTAGGTGGCTATGACGGAAAAGGCCAATGGCGCCTCAAAGATCTAAGCCAAGCCGATCAAATCTGGAATGAGATGGCCGAGTGTATTGCAGCTAACGACACCCAGGCAATCGTTGCTGAAGAGTTTGTACCATTTAAGCGCGAAGTATCGTTAGTAGGTGCACGCGCAAAAGATGGCTCTGTAGCAGTGTATCCCTTGGCGGAAAACATTCACACCAATGGGGTGCTCACGCTATCCACTGCCATCGCAGACACAGAACTGCAACAGCAAGCGAAAGCCATGTTCACCGCAGTAGCGGAGCGACTGGAGTATGTGGGCGTGTTGGCGCTGGAGTTCTTTGATGTCGATGGCACTTTACTGGTTAATGAGATTGCGCCACGAGTACATAACTCAGGTCACTGGACTCAACAGGGCGCAGAAACTTGCCAGTTCGAAAACCATCTGCGCGCCGTTTGTGGTTTGCCATTGGGCAGCACCAAACTGATTCGTGAAACCGCTATGATCAACATCCTGGGCGAAGACACCTTACCTGAAGCGCTACTGGCAATGGATGGAGTTCATATTCACTGGTACGGTAAAGAGAAACGAGCAGGTCGCAAGATGGGTCACATCAATGTGTGTGGCGATTACAGCGGAGAACTGCAACGCAAACTGTGTGCACTCGCTGATGTGTTAGACAAAGAAGCCTTTCCTGCCGTTCATGAGTTTGCAGCAAGCTTTGCCGAGTAATTAAGTTCATTGATACAAATAGCAAAACGGCGCTCGATGCGCCGTTTTTTTAATCTTGCTGGGTGTGATGACACTTACGCTCGGCGCACTGCCGTTTTACGCCACTGGCGAGCTTCTTCTCGACTAAAAGCGGAAAACCACACTTCTCGCAGTTACCCTTAACTGGGGGCTGATTGACCGCAAACTTACACTTAGGGTAATTATCACAAGCATAAAACAGTTTACCGAAACGAGTCTTACGCTCAACCAAATGCCCTTTTCCACACTCTGGACAAAGGTGATGCTCAGGTTGCTGCTGTTGTTGCTTAGGTTGGTCTATCGACTCGATATGGTGACACTCGGGATAATGACTGCAGCCAATAAACATTCCATAACGACCCTGTCGCAACACCAGTTCGTTGCCGCATTCCGGGCAAGCGACGCCGAGCTCTTTGATAATGTGACCATCATTTTGGTGTAAAGGCTTGATGTAATCACACGTCGGGTACTGATCACAGCCCAAGAAAGGGCCATGTTTGCCGTGGCGCAGGTGAAGCTCTCCGTTGCGCTGCTCCTGCTGACACTTAGGACAAGCCTGATGCTCTAAGGCATGCTCATGGGCTGAGAACAGTTGACTGTCTATTTTGTTACTCATATCGACTCTTGGAGATTAGTGCAGAATACCTTGTTCCTTGGTATACAGCAGCTCTTCCATTAGCGTATAAGCGTTTTCATTGCCTGGCACATTAAACAGTACCATCAACACGATCCACTTGAGGTCATCGAGCTCAAAATCGTCAGTTTCTAAGCCCATAATGCGATCAATGACCATTTCACGAGTCTCGGTGGTCAACACGTTGACTTGTTCAAGAAAGGTCAAAAAACCACGGCATTCGACACTCAAACGTTCACACTCTTTCGCGGTGTAAATACGTGTCGAGTTTGAGGCGCTGCACACTGAAATCGCAGAGTGAGTTTCACTTTGCTGCAGTGCCGCTAGCTCTTCTAGCCAGACAAGGGCTTTATAAATGTCTTTTTGATGAAAGCCAGCGCGAAGAAGCTCTTCTTCTAGCTCATCTTGATTGACCTGTAACTCTGCATCGCTATGGATGTAAGTCTCGAATAGATACATTAGGATATCCATCATCATAGCTAGCCCCTCCCCTTACGAATATAGCCACCGGAAACTGCAACAACATACCCTTGAAGCTCAAGCTCCAAGAGCTGCATCATGACTTCCTGCACAGGTATATTGGTCCTGTTTGCAAGAATATCAACTGGTGTAGCCTTACTTCCTACGTTAGCTAACAGTGAGGCAAATGGCAATTGTTGTTTGGTTGCTATTTTTTGTTCAAAAAGCGGCAGTTGGGTTTGATTTGACCAATCGAGCAACGAGTCAAGTTCACTGAGGATGTCTTCGACACTAAGTACTAGGCATGCACCCTGTTTTATCAATAGGTTACAACCTGTTGCTTGCGGGTTGTGCACCGAGCCAGGCAGGGCAAACACCTCGCGCCCCTGTTCAAGCGCATATCGTGCCGTGATTAGAGACCCGCTCTTTTGCGCCGCTTCAACCACCAATACACCAAGCGATAAGCCACTGATGATTCGGTTGCGGCGTGGAAAGTGATCCGCTTTGGGCTTAGCGTTAGGATGGAACTCAGAAATCAACGCGCCGCCTGCGCCGACTATCCGCTCTGCTAGTTGGCGATGCCGCGCCGGATAAATCGTGTTGAGTCCGCACCCAAGCACAGCCAAAGTTGTGCCACTCGCTTGCAATGCCCCATCGTGAGCATAGCCATCTACCCCTAATGCTAGCCCGCTGGTCACGGCCAGTTGATGCTCCACTAGCGCTTTTGCAAAACTGCGCGCACTGCTTAGTGCATCGACACTGGCATTTCTGCTGCCAACCATGGCCAACTGAGGTAATGCCAGCGCCTCCACTCTACCTTTGACAAACAACACTGCAGGTGAGGCCGCCACTTGGCGCAGTTGCGGCGGATAGTCACTATCGGATTGCAGCAAAATTCGATGCTCCGTTGCTGCCTGCTGCCATTCCAAGCACGACGCCACCTCAGCCAAAGCTTGATGACGCAAGAACTCTCGCTGCTTTAGTGTTAACCCGAGCGCCTCCATAGCGGCGGCGGACGACTTGACGATATTTTCCGGCGCATCGCGAGCGAGCAGTTTGCTAAAGGCTTTGGGGCCGATCCCGGGGGTAAAATAGAGTGCAAGCCAGGCAGAAAGAGAGTGTTGAGACATAGACGAAGGGACACCAGTGATGAGAACAGGGAGAGCCTAGGTCAAGGTTCAATGGGCCGATGTTCGCCAGACTGGCTCACAAAGGTCACTCTTTTCTCAATCAAACAGAAGGATGAATCTGAAACACAGGCCGTTCAAAAACGTTTTGATGCTGTCATTTGGCGCATAAAATGTCTAGAATTGAGCCAACGAGGTTTATCCTGATCCAGCACAGTTCAACATTTCGAGTGTATATGTCTGTATTACAAGTATTAACATTCCCAGATGAGCGCCTACGCACGGTAGCAAAACCGGTTGAAAAGGTGACTCCTGAGATTCAAAAACTAGTCGATGACATGATTGAAACCATGTACGACGAAGAAGGTATTGGCCTAGCCGCAACGCAAGTGGATGTTCACCAGCGTATTGTAGTGATCGATGTTTCCGATACTCGTGACCAACCTATGGTTCTGATCAACCCAGAAATCATTGAGAAACGCGGTGATGACGGTATCGAGGAAGGCTGTTTGTCTGTTCCCGGAGCGCGCGCTTTAGTACCGCGAGCTGCTGAAGTGACAGTCAAAGCGCTGAACCGCGACGGTGAAGAGTTCACCTTTGAGGCCGACGACCTGCTAGCCATTTGTGTTCAGCATGAACTTGATCACCTAGAAGGCAAGTTGTTTGTTGACTATCTTTCGCCATTAAAGCGCAAACGCATCCAAGACAAGCTTGCGAAGATTAAGCGCTTTAACGAGAGAAACGCAAACGCCTAACCGCTAACCATAAGAAGGAAGGTACCTTGAGCAAACCTTTGAAAATTGTTTTTGCTGGTACTCCGGATTTCGCCGCCCGTCACTTGGCGGCGTTGTTGTCTTCGGAGCACGAGATTATCGCTGTTTATACACAACCTGACCGTCCAGCAGGTCGTGGCAAAAAGCTAACAGCAAGCCCGGTAAAAAATATCGCGGTTGAGCATGATATTGCGGTTTACCAGCCTGAGAATTTCAAGTCTGAAGAAGCCAAACAACAGCTGGCCGACCTCAATGCCGACCTTATGGTGGTTGTGGCTTACGGGTTACTTCTACCGCAAGCGGTACTGGATACTCCGAAGCTGGGATGCATCAATGTCCATGGCTCGATTCTTCCGCGCTGGCGCGGCGCGGCGCCGATCCAACGCTCTATCTGGGCCGGAGATAAAGAAACAGGCGTGACCATTATGCAAATGGATATCGGCCTAGATACTGGCGACATGCTGAAGATTGCGACCCTGCCGATAGAAGCGACAGACACCAGCGCCTCAATGTACGAAAAGCTAGCAGAACTCGGCCCACAAGCTCTGGTCGAGTGCCTGACCGATATTGCCAACGGCTCTGCTGTAGCAGAGAAACAGGATGACGCACTCGCCAACTACGCGAAGAAGCTGAGTAAAGAGGAAGCGCGCATCAACTGGAACGACGACGCAGCACACATTGAACGTTGCGTTCGTGCTTTCAACCCTTGGCCGATGAGCCACTTTGTGGCAGCCGAGCATAGCATCAAAGTTTGGCAAAGCCGTGTTGAAGCGCAATCTGCAGATAAGCCGGCGGGCACCATTTTGCGCGCTGATAAATCAGGCATCTACGTGGCAACAGGCCAAGGTGTATTGGTGCTTGAGCAACTGCAAGTTCCGGGTAAAAAAGCCATGCCAGTGCAAGATATCCTCAATGCCCGCGCGAGCTGGTTTGAAGTAGGTAGCGTGCTTAGCTAATCCCCCTATTCGAGCCTGACCAACCACGTCAGGCTCGCTATTACGAACTTTTCGAAGGCGGAGATGCCTTCTCAGCAACAAGGTATTCAACATGAATGTTCGCGCTGCAGCAGCCAACGTCCTATTTCAAGTGGTCGATAAAGGTCACTCTCTTTCCAACGCCCTTCCTGCGGCGCAACAAACCATCAAGCCTCGTGATCACGCACTGTTACAAGAGATCTGCTACGGTGCTCTGCGTTACCTACCGCGTTTAGAATCCATCGCCAATGAGCTGATGGATAAACCGCTCAAAGGGAAGCAGCGCGTTTTTCATCACCTGATCTTAGTGGGTATCTACCAGCTGAGCTTTATGCGTATTCCCGCACACGCGGCTGTTGGCGAAACCGTAGAAGGCACCAAGACGCTGAAAGGCCCGCGCTTGCGTGGCTTGATCAACGCGGTATTACGCAACTACCAGCGCAATCAAGAAGAGTTAGACGCTTTAGCGGTGAGTCATAACGCCGGCAAATACGGCCACCCTAGCTGGCTACTTAAGCTGCTACAGGAAAGCTATCCGCAGCAGTGGCAAGAGATTGTTGCAGCAAACAACTGTAAGGCGCCGATGTGGCTGCGTGTGAACCATCAACACCACTCGCGCGATGAGTACCTTGAACTACTTAAAAATGAAAACATAGATAATTCGATTCATAGCGAAGCCAAAGACGCCGTAAAATTAGCCGCACCGTGTGATGTCACTCAGTTGCCAGGCTTTGACAAAGGTTGGGTGTCTGTTCAAGACGCGGCTGCTCAGTTATCCATCAACTACCTGACACCACAAGATGGTGAACTGATCTTAGATTGCTGCGCTGCACCCGGTGGCAAAACGGCGCATATCCTAGAGCGTACTCAAGGCTGTGAAGTGGTCGCTATCGACTGCGATGAGAGTCGTTTAAAGCGCGTTCACGATAACTTGCAGCGCTTGAACCTCAAAGCCAAGGTGATTTGCGGTGACGCACGAAATCCAAAAGATTGGTGGCAAGGTGAGCAATTTGATCGCATTCTACTCGATGCACCTTGCTCAGCGACTGGCGTGATTCGTCGTCATCCTGACATCAAATGGCTACGTCGAGCCGACGATATCGAGGCTTTGGCCGAGCTGCAGAGTGAAATTCTGGATGCGATGTGGCAGCAGCTAAAGCCAGGTGGCACGCTAGTTTATGCGACTTGCTCTATCACTCCGCAAGAAAACCGTGATCAGGTGAAAGCCTTCTTGGCGCGTACCAAGGATGCACAACTGCACGGTTCGACAGCAGACAATCCTGGCCGCCAAATCTTGCCAGGTGAAGAGGACATGGATGGCTTCTACTACGCCATCCTCTACAAAAACGCGTAACCGATACGGCGGCAGACACACTGGCGCCTTTTTGATTAGTTAAACGAGAAAATGGTATGAAAATCATCATCCTTGGTGCAGGGCAGGTTGGCGGCACACTGGCAGAGAACTTAGTCGGCGAGAATAACGACATTACCATCGTAGACCGAGACAGTGACCGCTTACGTGAACTGCAAGATAAGTATGATCTGCGCGTGGTTAATGGCTACGCTAGCCATCCAGACGTTCTGCGCGAAGCGGGCGCGCAAGATGCTGATATGTTGGTCGCGGTCACCAATATGGATGAAACCAATATGGCTGCCTGTCAGGTCGCTTTCTCGCTGTTTAACACCCCAAATCGTATCGCACGGATTCGCTCTCCCCAATATTTGGCCGAAAAAGAAGCCCTATTTCAATCTGGCGCGGTTCCGGTTGACCACTTAATTGCGCCGGAAGAGCTAGTGACTAGCTACATTGAACGCTTGATTCAATACCCGGGTGCTCTACAAGTGGTCAGTTTTGCCGAACAGAAAGTCAGCTTAGTGGCGGTAAAAGCCTACTATGGCGGCCCATTAGTCGGTAATGCCTTATCAGCGCTGCGTGAGCATATGCCGCACATCGATACTCGCGTCGCGGCGATATTCCGCCAAGGCCGCCCAATTCGACCACAAGGCACCACCGTCATCGAAGCCGACGATGAGGTGTTTTTTGTTGCCGCCAGTAACCATATTCGCTCGGTGATGAGTGAGCTGCAGCGTCTGGAAAAGCCTTATCGCCGCATCATGATTGTCGGCGGAGGCAACATTGGCGCCAGTCTCGCACGACGCCTTGAGCACTCTTACAGCGTCAAACTGATTGAGCGCAGTTATCAGCGCGCCGAAAAGCTGTCTGAAGAGCTAGAAAATACCATCGTTTTCTGTGGAGACGCAGCAGACCAAGAGTTATTGACCGAGGAAAATATCGATCAGGTCGATGTGTTTATCGCCCTGACCAATGAAGACGAAACCAACATCATGTCTGCCATGCTGGCCAAGCGGATGGGTGCGAAAAAAGTGATGGTGTTGATCCAACGCGGCGCTTACGTTGACCTAGTACAAGGCGGCGTGATCGATGTGGCGATTTCGCCACAACAAGCCACGATATCGGCACTACTGACCCACGTTCGTCGTGCCGATATTGTCAACGTCTCGTCACTACGTCGCGGCGCGGCCGAAGCGATCGAAGCCATCGCTCATGGCGACGAGACCACATCCAAGGTGGTTGGCCGTGCCATTGGTGACATCAAGCTACCACCGGGCACCACTATCGGCGCGATTGTCCGCGGCGACGAAGTACTGATCGCCCATGACAGAACGGTCATTGAGCAAGATGACCATGTGGTGATGTTCTTAGTGGACAAAAAGTACGTACCCGACGTCGAAGCGCTATTCCAGCCGAGCCCGTTCTTTTTGTAGGCCAAAGCCATGGTGAACTTCCGCCCGGTGCTCTTTGTGATAGGACTGGTCCTATCAAAACTGGCGCTGTTTATGTACGTACCGACCATAGTCGCCTTTGTGACCGGCAGCGCTGGCTTTATCGAATTTGGCCAGTCGGTGCTGATCACCCACTTAGCCGCGTTTATCTGCTTGAGCATAGGCCGAACTAAAGCGTTCAAACTGAGTGTGCGCGATATGTTCTTGATCACCAGCTTGGTGTGGACCATCACCAGCGCGTTCGCCGCCTTGCCGTTTGTGTTTATCAATCACATTAGCTTTACCGACGCCTACTTTGAAACCATGTCTGGCATTACCACCACCGGCTCCACTGTTCTGAGTGGGCTAGATAACATGGCGCCCAGTATCCTACTATGGCGCTCAATCTTGCAGTGGCTTGGTGGTATTGGCTTTATTGTCATGGCCGTGGCGGTGCTGCCGATGCTCAACGTCGGGGGGATGAAACTGTTCCATACCGAATCTTCCGACTGGTCAGATAAAAGTAGCCCAAGAGCCAAAACGGTGGCCAAGAATATCGTGGCTGTTTATCTGGCGCTCACCGGCTTGTGCATTGTTGGATACCTGCTAACGGGCATGAACCTGTTTGAAGCGATAAACCACGCTTTCACCACCCTATCGACCGGTGGTTACTCGACCTCCGACGGCTCAATGAACCATTTCTCCAATGGTGCGCACTGGGTAGCGACTCTGTTTATGTTCCTCGGTGGTTTACCTTTCTTATTATTTGTCGCCGCCATTCGCAAGCGCAGATTGCACGAGTTAATCAACGATGCTCAGGTACGCGGTTTTAGCTACCTGTTTCTCATCTCTAGTTTGATTATCGCGGCCTGGTTGGTGATTCGTGATGGCTACGCGGTGCTTGATGCGCTGCGCGTATCGATGTTCAACATCGTGTCTGTGGTGACCACCACAGGTTTTGGTTTAGAAGACTTCACCGCTTGGGGCGCACTGCCGACTACGCTATTTGCTTTTTTGATGATGGCTGGCGCGTGCTCTGGTTCTACCTCTGGCGGCATCAAAATATTCCGTTTTCAAATCGCAATGACGCTACTTAATAAACAAATGATGAAACTGATTCACCCATCGGGGGTGTTTGTTCAGCGTTACAATCAGCGTCCGGTCAACGACGATATTGTTCGCTCTGTGGTGGCTTTCGGTTTGACTTTCTTTATCACGATTATTGCCATTGCCGGGGGCCTCAGTGCGATGGGACTCGATCCTATCACCAGCATATCTGGCTCTATAACCGCAGTGGCCAATGTCGGCCCTGGTATGGGTAGCGTCATCGGCCCAACCGGTAACTTTGCGCCCCTGCCCGACGCAGCTAAATGGTTGTTGAGCTTAGGTATGTTAATGGGGCGATTAGAGATCTTAACCTTACTGGTGCTCTTCTTTCCCGCTTTCTGGCGACGTTAAGGAATCAATATGAACACGACTTTAGGACTGTCATGCCTGTTGGTCAGCAGCATGACCTTGGCAGCACAAACGGTCACACTTGATGATGGACGCCAAGTTCAGCTCAACGATGACTTTACCTGGCAATACCTTGTCAACACACCTGAAAATGAAGCTAGCGCCACCATGGCGGTTAACCCTGCCGCGGCTATTCCGGTGATTAATCGACACGTCGGCAGCGTGATCACCCTTGGTAGCCAAAAGCCTGTGATGCAACTTTCTGACTCTGGGGTTGATCTGCTACTAGGGACAGCCCAGTACCAAGCGGGTCAACTGGTCATTGAAACCTCGTTGACCAACCAAAGCACGCAGTCGGTTGTGTTGGTCAATGTAGAGCTGGAACTGCTGGATATGACGGGCAAGGTGTTAGCAACCGAAACCCTCTCGGTTTGGACATCGATTAAACGCCTTGCAGAGACTTATCTTCGTCCACAACAAGCGGCCGAAGGTAAAGCGATAAAGTTGAATATCGAACGCGCAGAACAGTATCAAATCAACGCCAAAATCATCAAGGTTGAAACTCGCTAAACGGGCTCAACATAGAGATAAATCGCAAAGAAGTGACAGGCGCATCCCGCCAGTACAAAGCCATGCCAAATCGCATGGTTATATGGGATGCGTTTAGCAACATAAAAGATAACCCCGAGTGAGTAGATCACGCCACCTAGCGCCAGCAAGGTTAATCCTCCGATCGACAAGGTGAGCGCCAGTTGATAAATCACTATCAACGACAGCCAACCCATCATCAGATACGTCACCAGAGACAGCTTCTTAAAGCGGTAAACAAACGCCAGTTTCATTAGGATGCCAAACAGCGCAATCCCCCAGATGACAGCCATCAACCCCATTGCCAGCGGGGTGCGTAAGCTCACCAGCAAAAAAGGCGTGTAACTGCCGGCAATCAATAAGTAGATAGCGCAGTGGTCAAAGGTCTTGAGCGCGCGTTTGGCTCGTTGGTGAGGAATCGCATGATACAAGGTCGAGGCGAGAAACAACACAATCATACTTGCGCCGTAGATCGCCATACTGGTAATGGTTAATGCATCAGCATCGTGTTGATTGGCCTTCACCAATAGCAGCACTAAACCAACAATACTTAACACCATGCCAATCGCATGGGTCAGCGTATTCGCAAACTCTTCCTTGGTACTGTACTGAGAGGTAGGGATAGCAGACATCAACACCATACTCCGAATCAAATTTAGAATAATGACTCAAGAGTATGGCATATTAAGCTTACACTTGTAAGCTGAAAGCGGTTAATTTTTGATTAAGAGTGCTGGTCTAAATACGCTAAGACTTGTTGACCGGCCTCTTGCGGCGAGGTGTGAAGCGGGATCGCCAGTTGACGTTTCAGTTGGCCGATGCCGAGTAAGCTAGCAAGCATGCCTTTCGCTCCCTCACGGTGGCGATCTATCTCAAACCACATTTGCAACTCATCGTCAGTGCGGTACGCCACCACTTCTAATTCGCGCCAGCGACCATGAAAAGGTCCGGTAGTCGGCACAAACTCAAACTCTTGCACAAACGGCAAAGCAAAGCCATCCACCTCTTCACACTCCACCTGACGAATACGCAGTCCTTGTTCCTCCAAAGCGGTAAAAATACCATCGAGCAGCGCGTCTGGTCTCACAGTCAAAATATCGGTATCGGTTGGGTCTTTGGCCATCGCAATATCCAACCCTGTCTCTAACCATACTTTGGAGTCCCCCACCGTAATCGGGGTGTTCCAAGGCACATCCAGCTCAACATTGAAATCACGGGTCTCGCCAGGTTTGATGGTAAACGCATACGGCAGTGACCATTTGGCCAACGCATAGTTTGCAGGCACTCGACGCATTCGTCCCGCGTTATGCTGGTTCTTATCAGGGTCCGCGGGGACCTCTTTGATATAGCGACAATAGAGTTTGAGGTCGATGTTATCGATCTCTTGCTCGGTCGAGCCGCCATAAACGTGAATGGTAATATTGACCTTTTGCCCCGGGTACAACACTTCTTGCTGCAATACCGAATCGACTTTTGCAGAACCTATCCCAAAACTCGCCAAGGTTTTTTTGAATAACGACATACTTACCTCCGTGGCATCAACGAGACAATCTAGAGATGTCCATACTAATCTGCATCACCGTATCACGACTAGTGAGTTGTTCACATAATTGTAGTGGATTGACATCGATTATTTATCGACCAGTCAAACTGTTAGTGCTAATCTATTTATTGATATGCGTGCATATCGATAACCCTGATTAATTATTTGGATTGGCGTAAGCCAGAAAGAGCCAAACTTCAGCGATGAAGCTCAACTCATAGTTAATTAGGCCATTACATTGGCAATGGATATGCCTGACAGTTAGGTACCTTAATGCGCCCAACAGCAGTCAGGTTTTCGCACACCAACCGTAGTGCGATGCGCCGTCGCAGTGGCTTTGTCGCCGCTCCAATGGCAAAAAAATCTGCTCCAGCGATGACTTTGGTCGAGCAAGCAGCCGTAATGGCCACCGCTCCAGCCAAAGTTGTTCAAGCAGCTTAATACCAAACAGCATAAATATCTGGTCATTCTTGCTGGGTAAATCGCTGATAGCGTCGTTATAGATTTTGTAGGTAGGTCTACTAGCTAGCTGCAATCTATGCCTTGCTCTCAACGATTTTTCCTGCGCAATTATCTGATCACCTATTTATCCCGCTTGGTATCATTAAAAAGCGCAGTGCTCACTGCGCTTTTTTCTTACCTTCGATGGCTCAATTTGATACCTTTGGCTACAAATCATTATAAAAAATGTGGAGAAAGCCGATGAAATGCCATCGCATAGAAGAGCTACTCGAGCTGCTTGAGCCCGAGTGGCAAAAAGATCAGGAACTCAACCTGATACAGATGATCGTTAAGCTTGCTCAAGAAGCTGGCTATGAGGGCAAACTAGAAGATCTGACAGACGATGTTCTTATTTATCATCTTAAAATGCGCAACAGTGACAAAGACGAAATGATTCCGGGCCTAAAGAAAGACCAAGAAGACGACTTTAAAACCGCCATTTTGCGAGCCCGTGGCCTGATCGACTAAACATTTATACGATAAGTAAGCGACCTGTAGGTCGCTTTTTTTATATATAAATCGTTTTAAAACAAAAAACTGTTAGGCGATTTATTTATAGAACTGTTGTGCACTTTGTTGTTAAAGGTTGATAGCCTTAAAGAAATAAATTTGTTATCGGGTATATAATCGCCGTCCATAAGAACTTACTAAAATATAAAACCAGCACAATACCGAGCGAGAGCAATAGAAATCTCGCCATTTAGCCTTAAAAGGAAGCGTAATGAGTCGGGATAAAATTGATGTCAAAGATGTGACACCCAAAACCTTTAACCCCAAGACCCACAAAACCAAAGGGGACAGGTTTAACCCTAGCAATCGAATCTATGTTCGCGAAAGTAAAGGAACATTTCAGAAACTACGTCGCTATGGAGGCTGGTTTTTATTGGTCCTGTTCGGCATGGTGCCATGGATCCCCTACGGCGATCGTCAAGCGATCTTATTGGATATCGGCAACCAACAGTTTAACTTTTTTGGCACCACCCTCTATCCGCAAGATCTGACCTTACTCGCCCTGTTGTTTATGATAGCCGCCTTCGGTCTGTTCTTCCTCACCACCTTTTTAGGCCGTGTTTGGTGTGGTTACTTATGTCCGCAAACCGTGTGGACCTTTATGTACATCTGGTTTGAAGAGAAACTGGAAGGCAGTGCCAACAAGCGTCGTAAACAAGACGCTAACAAGCTGACCGCTAACTTGGCGATGCGCAAAACCGCTAAGCACCTGGCTTGGTGGGTAATTGCATTGGCGACCGGGTTTACCTTTGTTGGCTACTTTGTGCCAATGAAAGACCTTGTCATCGACTTCTTTACCTTCAATGCCGAGTTCTGGCCGGTATTCTGGGTGCTGTTTTTTGCCGGATGTACCTACGCTAATGCTGGTTGGATGCGCTCAATTATGTGTATTCATATGTGCCCGTATGCGCGTTTCCAATCTGCGATGTTCGATAAAGACACCTTTATTGTCGGTTACGACAGCAAACGTGGTGAAACTCGTGGACCTCGTTCGCGCAAAGCCGATCCAAAAGCACTCGGTTTAGGGGATTGTATCGACTGTGACCTGTGCGTGCAGGTGTGTCCGACCGGTATTGATATTCGCGACGGCCTACAATACGAGTGCATAAACTGTGGCGCTTGTATTGATGCCTGTGATCAAACCATGGAGCGTATGGGCTATGAAAAAGGGCTGATTAGCTATACCACTGAGCATCGTCTCTCTGGCAAACACACTAAAGTCGCGCGGCCGAAACTGCTCGGTTATGGCGCTGTGTTGTTGGTGATGATAGGTCTGTTCTTCGTCCAAGTGGCGAGTGTCGATCCAGCGGGCTTGAGCGTACTGCGCGACCGCAATCAGCTATTTAGAATCAATGGCATGGGCGAAGTCGAAAACACTTACACGCTCAAGATCATCAACAAAACTCAGCAACAACAAGAGTATCGCCTCAGCGTCGAAGGGCTCAGCGATGTCTCATGGTACGGCAAGCAAACTATCCAAGTCGCCCCAGGCGAAGTGCTCAACTTGCCAATGAGTTTAGGCGTCAACCCTGACAATCTTAGCTCTCCGGTTTCCACAATTCAGTTTATACTCTCGGATAGCCAAGACTTCTCTACCGCTGTCGAGAGCCGTTTCATTAAGAAACTGTAATCACCAGCAAACCAATGGAAAGGGGTTCAGCAATGAACCCCTTTTATTTTATGACCGAACACGCTTTTAACTTTGATGCTTTAACCCCTGACTTTATGTGGTACGCGCTGGAAAGCATCGGCATTCGCGCTGAATCTGGCTTTCTTGCGCTCAATAGCTATGAAAACCGGGTCTACCAATTTAGCGATGAAGAGCGCCAACGCTACGTGGTCAAATTTTACCGACCCGAGCGCTGGAGTCAGGCGCAAATACAAGAAGAGCATGACTTTACCCTGGAGCTTATCGAGTCGGAGCTCCCTGTGGCTCCGCCAGTTCGCATCAACGGCGCCACCTTACATCATTACCAAGGCTACCTGTTTGCCCTTTTTGCCAGTGTGGGTGGACGTCAATTTGAAGTGGACAACTTTGACCAACTTGAAGGCGTGGGCCGCTTTTTAGGCCGAATCCATAAAGTAGGCGAAAAGCAGACCTTCCAGCATCGCCCGACCATAGGTCTGGAAGAGTACGTTTATCAGCCACGCACATTGCTACAGCAATCTGCGTTTATTCCGAGTCATCTTGAAAACGCTTTTTTTAGCGATCTGGATTTGCTGATCCAATCTCTTGAAAACCACTGGAATGAATCTAGCCACTTGATCCGCTTGCATGGTGACTGCCATCCCGGCAATATTTTGTGGCGAGATGGCCCGATGTTTGTCGATCTTGATGATTCGCGCAATGGGCCAGCGGTGCAAGATTTATGGATGCTATTAAGCGGGGAGCGTCATGAAAAACTGGCGCAACTGGATACGATTCTGGAAGCCTATCAAGAATTTTGTGATTTTGATGTTAATCAATTGAAACTAATTGAGCCTTTACGCGGTCTACGGATGGTGCACTATATGGCATGGTTAGCAAAACGGTGGCACGATCCTGCATTTCCTATCGCCTTCCCCTGGTTTAATGATCCAAAATATTGGGAAAGTCAGGTGCTTGGATTTAAAGAGCAGATATCCGCGCTCAACGAGCCGCCTTTGTCTTTAATGCCTCAGTGGTAACCAAGCCGAATCAATGGAGTAAGAATATAATGAAAAAGCTGTTTACACTTGTCGTCTCGCTAATGCTGAGCTTCGCCGCTCATGCAGAAGCGTTTAAAGAAGGTCAACACTACCAGGTTCTCGACCTTGAACCTTCGGCCAAACCCACAGTGACCGAATTCTTTTCGTTTTACTGTCCTCATTGTTACAGCTTCGAGCCATTGATCAAAAACTTGAAAACTAAGCTGCCAGAGGGGGTCAAACTACAGAAAAATCACGTCTCTTTCATGGGTGGCAATATGGGCCTATCGATGAGTAAGGCATACGCCACTATGGTCTCTTTAAAGGTCGAAGACAAAATGTCAGCAGTGATGTTCAATCGTATCCACAATATGAACAAAGCGCCGAAGAACGACGAAGAACTGCGTCAAATCTTTGTTGATGAAGGCATCGACGGTAAGAAATTTGATAATGCGTTCAACGGTTTTGCCGTTGATTCCATGGTGCGCCGCTTTGACAAAAAGTTCAAAGACGCAGGCATTCAAGGCGTTCCCTCCGTGGTAGTCAACAACCGCTACCTAGTGCAAGCTCGCTCAGCGGAAGAGTTTTACCAAATCGTTGACTTCCTACTGAAAAAGTAAAGCCGACTAGCCTAACGGGAGCGCCAGCTCCCTTTAGCGTCGATAGATCTGTTTTAACTGACTATCTTTTTCTTGCCAAATTCCGCCAAGCCATTGCTGAAACTGCCTTTTGTAAGGTTTGTCATTAAAATAATCACCTTGAACTTGCTCATCTACTGGCAACACACGGGTACGTACCACAATCTTGGTCATCCGTCCCATCAACATATCTTTAAACGGTTTATTGGTATTGTCTGGATAAGCTAGGGTCACATCAATGATGTTATCAAACTGCTCTCCCATCGCTGCCAAGGTGTAAGCAATCCCTCCGGTTTTGGGTTGCAGTAAGTATTGATACCCTGCTTTGCTTTTTCGCTGTTTATCCTCAGTAAAACGGGTCCCTTCAACATAGTTCACCACCGTGGTTGGGGTATATTTAAACTTGGCACATGATCGGCGCGTAGTCGCTAAATCTTGGCCCCGTTTTTCTGGATGGCGGAGCAAGTACTCACGCGAATACCGTCGCATAAAAGGCATATCGAGTGCCCAACAGGCCATGCCGATAAAGGGCACATACAATAGCTGCTGCTTAAGAAAAAACTTAGGCATCGGAATACGGTCCTTGAACACGCAACACAGCACCACGATATCTGTCCAGCTTAAATGATTGCTGATCATCAGATACCAGCCATTCTTGTTCAGCGCCTCACCACCTTGAATATCCCATTCAACCGGATTGGAGAGATTTAAAATCGCGGCGTTAATCGTAGCCCACAACCACATCACCTTGTTCGCCACGTGAGTCGCAATGGATTTGAGTCTGTCGCCAGGTAAGAAAAACTTGATCACAGCGACTAAACAAATAGCAACCGAGCAAACTGCCGAGTTAATAATGACTAAACAAACATTCAGAATTAGAAGTAAATGTGCCAACATAGCGCTTAAAAGTGAGATTTATTAGAAATTTAATCAATTCTTCGCATGAAGAATAAAACAGCGTGTAAGTATACAAGGGCTTTGTTGCGTTATTCGGACAGAAAACCAAACCGCCCGAAATTGAGTAATTATTAAACAACATACTGAGTTTCA
>JBCAXU010000072.1:0-19978 GCA_038533895.1 Pseudomonadota bacterium
CGAATCAACTGGGAAAAGGTGGATGGTCTGGTACCTGCCATCGTACAAGATTTCCAATCAATCCAAGTGCTGATGATGGGTTACATGAACCAAGATGCGTTGGCAAAAACGGGTGAAACAGGTCAAGTAACCTTTTATTCGCGCACCAAAGAACGTCTATGGACCAAAGGTGAAACCTCGGGAAACGTGTTACAGCTTAAGAACATCGCCCTAGATTGCGACAGTGATACACTACTGGTTAAAGTGAATCCCATTGGCCCAACGTGCCACACAGGCACAACGACCTGTTGGGATGGTGATGCACAAGAAGAGAGCCAAATGGTGTGGCTTCATCAACTTGAGCAATTATTGGCTGCCCGCAAGAGTGCCGACCCAGACTCGTCTTACACCGCTAGTCTTTATGCTCGTGGCACCAAGCGGATTTCGCAAAAGGTGGGTGAAGAAGGCGTTGAAGTCGCGCTTGCGGCGACGTCGGGCGATAAGGCGGAGTTAGTGTGTGAGTCTGCAGATCTGATTTACCATCTGATGGTATTGCTGCAGGATCAAGGCTTATCAATGAATGATGTGGTGAACAAGCTTAAAGAGCGCCACAAGTAAACTTCGAGCAAACAAAATAGCCGCCGTTAAGGCGGCTTTTTACGACGCGTTATTCACTTGGCGTCGGTATCAAAGCATCAAACCTTGGGTTACCATGTAAACCTTCCAAATCCGGTTCAGTGTCGATCAAGTCAGAGATAGATGGGCTGGCTTCGATGGCCTTTTCTAGATCTTCAATCGCCTGCTCCTCAACACCCAGACGAGAGTAAGCACAAGCTCTTTGGTAGAGTGCAGGGCCATTAGTGTTGTCTAGTTCTAGAACGCGATTACACAGGCTAAGTGCCCAATGGTATTCTTTAATTTCCATCGCCGCGTCGGCTTTGTAAGTTAAGGCCTCTAAATCGCCAGGCCTGATGGTTAGAATCTCATCGAACACATCAATCCGTTGCTCTGCGGTAGGCATGCTTTGCGCTCTCAACCAGAGATTGTGAATCTCATTAATCTTTTCAATTTCTTTATTGTTTTCACTGATGATACGAGTTTTGCGTTTCAGGTCGCGTTCGAGCACGCTGAACTTTTTCTCGTAATCTTTGGCGATTGCATCAAGACGCTTGTCAGCCATTTCTTTAGTGTTGTGCTTGAACTCTCTCAGTGACTGCCACCCAACAAAAGCGATAAGAGAAGCGACACCTGCGATGATATAGAAAAAGTAGGTAACAGTGACGTTGGCATAGTTAAGTGACTTATCAGCAACGCTAAGTTCACGATCGGTAATCTGTACGATGACTCGACGTTCCAAGTCCTGCTGATCTTGTCTTAACGCTTTGAGTTCATCGAGGATATAACGCTCCATTAATGGGCGGTCGAGTAATTCGGAATCTGAGTAGACAGTTGGTTCAGTGAAGGCAGGCATGCTGATTACGGTACAAAGCAAGCCAAGAAACGTTATCCAAAGTCGCATATTAGCGTCCATCTATCTGTTTGTTTTGTAGTGCCCAAACCTTAACAAAATTGTTCATGTTTTTACACGTCAGTGTCACTTGTTCGCCGAATCAAGGCCAACGCGCGGGCGTTACTCTACCACGGAAGGGGCGGTGATAAATCACTAATTAGACCACTAATCAATATTTGGGGTATTTATGTGACATTTGTCACATTAAATGGTGTTAAACTGCGGTCGAATTTGATTTCTTAAGCTGATTTAGCCGATATTAATGGCGGAAATTGTTTAGAGTTCAAAGGAAATGTATTCACACATGATAGCTTCAGCACCTTGGGTTATGTACCCAGAAATACAGGATGACCACCAGTCTGAACTGATTTTAAGCCAGCCTTGTGCTGAAGATGGTGATGGCGTCGCTCAGCTCATTGCTGATTGTCCGCCACTCGATATTAATTCTTCGTACTGTAATTTTTTGCAGTCTACTCACTTTAGCAAAACATGCGTGATTGCTAAGCAAGGCGAGAAGGTGGCTGGGTTTATTTCTGCCTACGTAAAACCCGAACAGCCGAGTACTTTGTTTGTATGGCAGGTTGCAATAGGCCCAGATTTTCGCGGTCAAGGGTTAGCGTTCACTATGCTTTCATCACTTCTAGAACGAGAAAATTTGAACAGCATTGACGCGGTTGAAACCACGATAACCAAAGATAACCAAGCATCATGGGCGCTGTTTAACAAGTTAGACCAACAGCACGGTTTGCAAGGAAAGGTGAGTAAATTTCTTGACGAGCATAAACACTTCAAAGGGAAACATGATAGCGAATACTTGTATCGTATCCCACTAAACCATAACCAATAATCAGGAGTTAGAAACGGTATCATCATGGATATTTTTAAAAAGCAGGAATCAAAAGTCCGCTCTTATTCGAACAGTTTTCCAGTGGTGTTCACTAAAGCGAAAGGATGCTGGCTTGAAACAGAACAAGGCGAACGTTACCTAGATTTCCTCGCTGGGGCAGGTTCACTGAACTACGGCCACAATAACCCTGTATTAAAACTCGCTTTGCTGGAGTATATCGAGATGGATGGCTTGACTCACGGCCTAGATATGCATTCACAAGCAAAAGCAGACTTCTTAACTGCACTACAAAATTATATTTTGGCACCGCGCAATCTGAACTACAAAGTTCAGTTTACAGGGCCAACAGGCACCAATGCCGTCGAAGCTGCGCTTAAATTAGCGCGTAAGGTCAAAGGTCGTGACTCGATAGTCGCATTCACTAACGGTTTCCACGGTTGTACCACAGGAGCACTGTCAGCAACGGGTAATCAGCACCACCGACAAGGTGCAGGCACCAGCTTGACGAATGTCACGCGTATTCCTTTCGAAGGTTATGCGGATATCGATGGCCTTAAACTGTTCGAAACCATGCTTAATGATAACTCAGCGGGTATGGATAAACCTGCAGCGGTACTGTTGGAAACAGTGCAAGGCGAGGGTGGACTCAATGCGGCTTCAAACCAATGGCTTCAAAGCCTACGCAAGCTTTGTGACCAACACGACATTCTAATGATTGTCGATGATATACAGGCCGGCTGTGGCCGCACCGGGACTTTCTTTAGCTTTGAGCCCTCAGGTATCGTTCCGGACATAGTAACCTTATCTAAATCAATCGGTGGCTACGGTCTACCAATGGCAGTGGTACTGCTCAAACCAGAGCTCGATCAGTGGAAACCAGGCGAGCACAACGGTACTTTCCGCGGTAACAATCATGCGTTTGTGACTGCTGCAAAAGCGTTAGAAATTTACTGGGCTGATGAACAGTTCGAACAACATATCGCCCTTTGCTCTGAAAAAGTGAGCGAAGTGATTCAGCGCAACATTAAACGTTATCCAGAGCTGTTTTTGCAGCAAAAGGGTCGAGGCATGATGACGGGTGTCGAGTGTCACGACGGAGACATCTCTGATGAGATTACCAGTGCTTGCTTTGACAATGGTATGGTAATCGAAACTGCTGGTCCAAATGATGAAGTGGTGAAGTTTTTCTGCCCGTTGACCATCACTGAAGATGAGCTAGAGCAAGGCTTAGCGATCTTTGAGAAATCGGTGAATCAAGTTGCCGCCAAACACATTAAGAAAGCATCTTAGAACGAGAGAGAAACATGATAGTAAGAACACTAGAAGAGTGTTGTGATAGCGAACGTCGAGTTGTAGCCGAAACCTGGGAAAGCGTTCGTATGTTGTTGAAAGATGACAACATGGGATTCTCATTTCATATCACAACCATCTACGAAGATACTGAAACACACATCCATTACAAGAATCATCTTGAGTCGGTTTACTGTGTGAGTGGTGAAGGGGAGATTGAAGTGGTTGGTGGAGAAACCTACCCGATCCGCCCTGGCACTCTCTACATCTTAGACAAACATGATGAGCATTATCTGCGTGCTTATAAAGGTACGCCAATGGTGATGGCTTGTGTATTTAACCCGCCTATCACCGGTCAAGAAGTTCATGATGAAAACGGTGTTTATCCACTGGTTGACTGATCGGTTGCTTCTAGGGGCGACATGCCCCTTTTGTTCACCCTCTCAACCCACATTTTAGAAACCCAAAAGGTTCTTATATGACTTATACCGTAGAGAAAATCGGCGGTACTTCAATGACAGCATTTGATGCTGTTCTCGATAACATTATTTTACGTCCCGCTGAAAACGACCGTTATAACCGAGTGTTTGTTGTATCGGCGTATGGCGGCATGACCGACTCACTACTTGAGTGTAAAAAAACCAGCAAGCCAGGTGTTTATCAACTGATTGCCAAACGCGATGATGGTTGGCAAGAAGCGCTCTCTTATTTAGAGCAACGTATGCTATTGACCAATGAACATATGTTTGCCGACCCAATGAGTCGCCACCGCGCAGATAAGTTTATTCGCTCGCGCATCGCAGAGGCGAAGAACTGCATCTCAAATATTCTCGAAACCTGTGAGTATGGCCAGTTTTCACTGCGTCATTACTTGCCGCAAATACGTGAGTTTTTAGCGTCAATCGGTGAAGCGCATAGTGCGTTTAACACGGTATTAAAACTGAAAAACATCGGGCTAAATGCACGTTTTGTGGATCTCTCTGGCTGGACGACTAATACACCGAAGAGCCTAGATGAGAGTATTCGAGATGCATTTGCTGATATTGATGTCACCAAAGAGCTGCCTATTGTAACCGGCTATGCGTCTTGTTCTGAGGGGCTTATGTCGACCTATGACAGGGGGTACAGTGAGATTACCTTTAGTCGAATTGCGGCGATCACTAATGCTGATTTAGCGATCATCCACAAAGAGTATCACCTGAGTTCGGCAGATCCTCGTGTTGTTGGCCCGGATAAAGTGTTACCAATCGGGAAGACCAATTATGATGTGGCCGACCAACTTGCAAACTTAGGTATGGAAGCGATTCACCCTAATGCTGCCGCTGGCCTTCGCGACAAAAGCATTGAGCTGCAAATTAAGAATACCTTTGAGCCTGAACATCCAGGCACATTGATTTCCAATGATTACCACTCGAGTAAAGATAAGATCGAGATTATTGCGGGTAAAGAGAAAGTATTTGCGCTGCATCTGTTTGATCAAGGCATGGTCGGTAATGTTGACAATGTCAGTTACGATCTCATGGAAATTATTTCTGATTCGCATGTAAGCCTTATCGGTAAAGAGATGAATGCCAACTCTATTACTTACTACTTAGGTGGCAGCAGCGAAAACCTTAATAAAGTGCTTTACAAGGCAGAGAAGAAGTACCCTAAAGCTGAAATCAAGGGGCGCATGGTCGCACTCATTTCTGCCATAGGCGCGCAGATTGATACCAATAAAGCGCTCGCTCAGGGCGTGTTCGCTCTACTTAATCAAGGCATTACGCCAGTGGCTCTTCACTCGTCAATGCGCAATGTGAATGTGCAGTTTGTGGTCAGTGATAAAGAGTACCAGCAAGCGATTTTCGCTCTACACCAAGAGTTTTTCGCCGACAGGCAGCCGAAAATCAGCAAACCAAAACCACAGAAAGTGGCATAACAAAATCAAAACAATCTCCTCCTTATTTGCGCCCCAACTTGGGGCGCTTTTTTGTGTCTTAGATAGGTGATAAGAAGTTATTCAAAGAGCCAGTAGTAGCCATATCCGACCAACAGTGCCGGTAGCGCTGAGTAGAAACTGGCGACCAAAGCCGCTTTCGGCGCGAAGGCGATGGCTGGGAATAGCGCATCACCATCATTAGCAATCGCGTTCGATAGTTGCGCTGATAGTGGCGCCGCCCCAGATAAATAAAGACTCGTCACCAGGATCTGTGGTCCGCATCCAGGAAGTAAACCTATGAGCATCCCCGCCATTGGCATCCAAGAGCCCCAATCGCTGAGTATTGCTGACATCTGGATATCGGCACTGGTTTGGATCAGTTCAAAGGCAACAAACGCGACCACTACCCAAGCAGTGACAAAGTTGGTGTCTTGAGCGGCTTTTTGCATCGGATGTGAAGATATCGATTTGCAGTCTTCTGCCACGGTTGATTGATAGTCGCCGATCTCTTTCGTCAGTGACCATAGCAGCATGCTGACCACTATAAGCATTGCGCCGATCCACTCCATCGTCAGTGTAGGCAACGACAGCAATGAGTTGATATCAACTTGGAACGAGTTCATGGCTGCGACGATCGATGATGGGAGCAACAGCCATTGCCAAAACTTACCTTGTAAATTGATCGCAGTTTGCTCAATTGAGGGAGGGGGGTTGCGGCAACACTGATGGCTAGGGGAAGCGCTGCTATGTTTGGGTCGTAAGAAGCCTTGGTGATGAATGGCGTTTACGCACCAACCGCTAAGGCAACCCACAACGCAACCAACCATTATCACCACCAAACCCGTTTGCGGCTGGCTGGCAAGTAGTAGAAACGCCGCATCGCCCATGGTTGAAGTCAGTACTGCTACCAAGGCCCCAAATCCTACTCGACCACTGACAAATTGGGTAGTCACGACGATGGCGCCGCCGCAGCCCGGCAGGGTCCCGAGCAGGGAAGCAAACAGTACTTGGTAGGTGGGCGAAGAGTGATAAAGGGTTACGACGCGATTAGGACGATGAAATAATCGCGCTAAGTAGTGATAGAGCGAAAGCGTGAATGCGACATAACAGGCAACGGCCCAATAGGCATCAGCCAATGGTAACAGCACAGATTGACGAGTTTGAGGTGCCAACAGCAGTGCGATCAGAGTAATGGGCAACAGTAGCCGTCTATAAGCGGGACGGAACTGGGCAAGATTTAAGCCAATCGCTGTTTGCATGCTGATTTTAATACTGTCCATACTAACGCTTAATACAAATGATAATGGTTATCATTCTACGTTAATGAGAATTATTTTCAATAGGTTTTGGTTAGACTTAATCATCACACTATGCCTTATGCCGAAATATTCTTTTTCAGCCGATGACAAACGGACAAATTAGGGTAAAATATTCGGTTTGTGAGTAATTGCCCAAGTCGGGAATAAATAAAGTCAGATAGGAAAAAAGATGATTCTAGTTGTAGGTCACAAGAACCCTGATAGCGATAGTATCTGTAGTGCACTAGTCGCAACCGAACTGCTAACAGCACGTGGTGTTGAGGCAAAGCCGATTCGCCAAGGTGAAATTAACCGTGAAACTCAACACATTCTTGAAGTCGCTGGCGCAGAAGTTCCAGAGCTACGCACTTCAGTGGCGGGCGAAAAAATCTGGTTGGTAGACTACTCAGATCTCGCGCAAGCTCCAGATGACGTGGCTGAGGCTGAAATCCTGGGTATCGTTGATCACCACCGCCTAGGTGATGTAATGACAGTTAACCCAATGGAAGCGTGGATTTGGCCTGTTGGCTGTACTAACACTGTACTATTCAACATGTTCAAAATTGAAGGTCATGAAATCAAGCCGCAAATCGCTAAGCTTATGATGTCTGCGATTCTATCTGACACGGTAGGTTTTGCATCACCTACATGTACCCAAAAAGACAAAGACGCAGTGACCGAGCTTGCGGAAATCGCTGGTGTGACTGACGTCGACGCGTTCATCAAAGATTTGTTGATCGCGAAAACTAACATTGAAGGCCTATCAGCGGCTGAACTGGTTGAGAAAGATCTGAAAGGTTACCCTTTCAATGGTCGTGATGTTGTGGTTGGCCAAGTTGAGCTGGCAACACTTGAGCAAGTTGATGGCATGATTAACGCGCTTGAAGCGGACCTAGAACGTCGTTGTAACGAAGAAGGCCTGGCATTTGCCGCGGTGATGCTAACCGATATCACTACCGCACAAACTCGTCTACTCTACAAAGGAGAGTGGGCAGAGAAGCTGGTTAAGCACGAAAAAGATGGCGTGCTGATGATGGAAAACACGCTAAGTCGTAAGAAGCAAGGTTGGCCTTGGCTACAAGCTGAACTAGCGTAATTTATCGAGCAATAGCGACTAACGCCCACGGATCTCCCGTGGGCGTTTTATTTTTTAAGGGGTATGTATGTCACAACCACTATCGCAACAACAAATTGAATCGGTAAACAAGATGCGTCCAGACGAGCGCCTAAACTACTGTATCAAAGAGATGGCTCAGCAACGTAAAGTCTGGATTCTGACTGATGAACATGGCTGCGTGATGCTGAACAGCGAAGATGAAGATTGCGTTCCTGTGTGGCCACACCAAGAATTTGCTCAGCAATGGGCGACTGGAGAGTGGGCGCATTGCCAAGCGGAAGCGATTTCTACGGCTAAGTGGTTTAGCCGCTGGACCTATGGCTTAGAAGATGACGAGTTAGCTGTGGTAGTGTTTCCCGACAGTAATCAAGAGGGCGTCGTGCTTTACCCAGATGAGTTTGAATTTGAACTTAAAAAGCGCGGAGCTTAGGGTCTCAGTATCCCACTAACTGAAACAGTTCTCCTCCAGTGGAGACAGAGACGGCGCTTTTTAAGGTGCCGTCTTTTTGATAGCGCTGAAGTATAGGACCAATCGCGGCTCGCACTTGTTGCTCATTCATACCTGGAGTCAGTTCTGGCTCATAGAGCAGTTTCAGCAACACTACGTCGAGCGGGGAGAGTAAGTCTTCTGGCGTTTCATCATTAAAAATAGAGGGGTAGGCGAGCTCTGAATCATTGGGTAGACCGAGCACTTGAGTGATTTCTTCCACAATACACGCCAGTAACTTGCCGTGGCCTCTGGCTTGATCGACTGGGATGATCACCGCAGCCTTGGCAATAGCTCCATCGCTGCCGACCTTATAACCCGCTTTGCATATTGCCCCGTAAACATGTTTCAGTGCGCCAGCGCCAAAATGTGCTTCGATGTCTTCGCGCCATTTTGATTCACGGGTATAAATCCAGGTGACGTTCGCTTGATCGGCAGAGTTGACTCGTCGTATCAGGTGCCCGGTGACTTGTTCGAGATGGCGAATATGGGCGTTGGTCAATTCATCGTGCAAATCGTTGTCGCCGACCTTATGTTCAACCCATATTTTGACTGGCTGCTGCCATTTCACCAGAGGCTTACTGCCTACTGAGTATTCATTACGTAGCGCGACGTTGATAAAAGCGGTTTCGATAAACTTAGGATCGCGCCAAGTATGCGTAATTTGGTTGGCTAAGAGCTCAGAGCTGGTCATAAGCGAAACAATAAATAGGGTCGCTATCCTTAGCATATCGGTTTACCTAAAGCAGGTGGCTTTATTGAAATGACTCTCAACCAAACGCTGGGTGATCGGGTGCTCAGGGCATGATAGCACCTGATGAGTTTCACCACTTTCAACCACTTGACCCTCATGCATCACCATCACTTTGTCAGTGATGTGTTTAATGACGCCGATATGTTGAGACACATAGATAAACGACACCCCCATCTCCTCCTGGAGCTCAAGAAACAAGTTAATGATCTGGGAGCGCATCGCCATGTCTAACCCATTTAGCGCTTCATCGGCCACAATCACAGACGGTTGTAGAATCAACGCACGAGCTAAACAGACACGCTGTTTCTGACCGGTCGCCAGCATTTGAGGATAGAAGTAAGCGTGCTCTGGTAGAAGCCCGACCCGCAGCAACGTCTCTTTAACTCGTTTGATTCGCGCCTCGGGTGGCATGCTGGTGTTTCGTTTTAACGGACCTTCTAGGATACGGCCAATTTGAATACGCGGATTCAACGACGTGTTAGGATCTTGGAAAATCATGCGAATTAGCTTGCAGCGCGTCGCATAGTCTTGATGTTCAAGCGGTTCGCCATTGACGCGAATTTCCCCGGATGTGGGCTCTACCACACCCGCCAGCATTCTCGCTAAGGTTGATTTCCCTGAGCCATTTTGTCCGATAAAGCCGATGGTTTGCCCTGCTTCTAGGCTAAAGCTCACCGGTTTGACGGCTTCATGGATCTTTTTGCGTAGTAGCCCAGAGCGCGTTACAAACGACTTGGATAAATCTTGAACTTCTAACAGCGCACTCATGCTTTTTTCTTCTCCGTGTTCAGCGGGAAATGACAGGCGAACTTATGGTTCTTGATTCTTCGGGTCATTGGGATCTCGACACATTGGCGCTGCGCATAGGGACAACGAGGCCCAAGTCGACAACCTATCGGTAAGTGTTGTAGCGGTGGAATGGAGCCAGGTAACGACTGGAGCTTCTCTTTGTGAGGTATCCAATCATTAAAATCGGGCATCGCTTTCAATAAAGCAAACGTATAAGGATGCTTAGGTTTGGTCAGGATCTTTTTCGTATCTGCAGACTCTACCGATTGGCCGCAATACATTACCGTGATTCGGGTTGCCCACTGGGTAATGGTCGTCAAGTCATGGCCGATCAACAAGATTGAAGTGTTGTTTAACTGATTCATTCGGCTCAGAAGACGTAGGATCTGCGACTGAGTAATGGGGTCGAGGTCGTTGGTCGGCTCATCAGCGATCAGTAGTTTGGGCTTGGCGGCAATCGCCATAGCAATCATGATTTTTTGACACTCACCATCAGTCAGCTCGTAAGGGTAGCTACTCATGATTTGCTGGTGATCTTTAATGCCTACTTTGTGTAGCAGACCTACCGCTTGTTTTTTGCGCCATTTAAAACGCTGCCACCAACGACCAGTAAACGAGTGTGCGGGAATCGACTCGATCAACTGCTTACCTACCTCTTCAGATGGGTCCAGGCAGGTTGATGGTTCTTGGAAAATCATCGCGATGTCGCGAGCAATGACGCGCCGACGCTCTTTCGGGGTTAACTGCAGTAAGTCGACATTGCCGAGACGCATTCGGTCAGCGGTGACTTTCCAATTGTCTTTGCATACGCCGACGATCGCTTTTGCCACCAAGCTCTTGCCCGAGCCAGATTCACCCACTAAGCCACGAATTTCACCTTCGTTTAAGGTTAGGCTCATGCGGTCGACCGCTTTCACCAAGCCATGTGGTGTTTCAATCTCGATAGTTAAGTGGCGAATATCAAGTAACGGCATTATTCGATCCCCGCGTTGAGTGCTTGACGAACGCCTTCGCCAACAAGGTTAATCACAATCACGGTAAACATAATTGCCAGACCAGGTAAAGTCACCGTCCACGGAGCCAGATAAATCAGTTCGACTGAGTCGCCTAGGATTGCGCCCCATTCGGTACTCGGAGCTTGTGCACCCAAGCCGAGGAAGCCTAGTGCAGTAATATCAAGAATAGCAATAGAGAGAGCTAAGGTGACTTCTGAGGCGATCACCACCAAAATATTGGGAATAATAGAGTTCCACAATAGATAGAAATCATTCGCCCCATCTAACCGTGCGGCGATGATGTAATCTTTTTCGACCTCATTATGCACAGCAATATACACTGAGCGGACAAACCGCGGAATCAGTGCTAAACAGATGGCGAGTAAAATATTAAACTCACCGAAACCGAGGAAGGCGACAAAAATAATCGCCAGCAGCAATGATGGAATCGACATAACTGTGTCGAGAAGGTGGTTGAGAGTACTGGAAAGTAAGCCTTTGGTCATTCCCGCTAGCACACCAATAATGCAACCCAATATGGTCGCGACTAAGGTAATCAGAACAGCGGCACCAAAAGTAAGGCGTGAACCGTCAATCAAACGCGACAAAATGTCGCGGCCTAAGTCATCGGTGCCAAGAAAGTATTCCACCGTTCCTTGTGGGTGCCATGAGGGAGGAAGCAGCAACTCGCCAGTCTGTGCTTGTGGATCATGGGGGATTAACCAAGGAGACACTAGGGTGAGCACGACTATCAGTATCAAGCACCACAAACCAAACATCGCGAGGTTATTGGCGCGATAACTGCGCCAAAAGCGTTCCAGCTGAGTTGGAATGCGATCTTCTTGATAAATGTTATCGGTTAGCATACCACTCTTTCCTTACCAATGGGTTGACCATAGCACCTATTAGGTCAGACAAAATATTCGCTGTGAGTACCAAAGACGCCACCACGATAACGCCAGCTTGAATCGCTACATAGTCTTGATTCGATAGGGCATCAATTAACCAACGGCCAATACCTGGCCAGTTAAAGATTGACTCAGTGATAATCACCAGCGTTAACATACTCGACAACTGCACACCAATCTTGGGAATGATCGGAGGAATCGCGTTACGCAATACATGCTGAGTGACAATTTCGCGTGTTGATAGGCCTTTAATTCGTGCTGCACGAATGTAGTTTTGTCCCATTACTTCAGACACAGAGGCTCTCATAAGGCCGATAACTTGAGTGGTTGGCGCCAGAGCTAACACGATGCAGGGAAGGATCAGGTGCTCGATAACACTTTGAAGTGCGTGAGCGCGGTACTCACCACTGGCAAAAAATGCGTCGATTAGGGCAAAACCAGTTACGTGCTCAATTTGATACAGCAGATCGTAGCGGCCGCCAACGGGCACGACTTCAAAGTGGAGAGAAAAGACCATGATCATCAGCAGCGCTATCCAGTAGATGGGCGCCGAATAGCCAGACATTGAAGTAAAAGATATCGCCGTATCGATCCACTTTCCCTGTTTCATTCCGGCTAAGGTGCCAACGGGAATGCCAATCATCAGCGATATGATAAAGGCGATGAGGCACAGTTCCAGTGACGCAGGGAACACCACTTTTAACTCATCGACTATCGGCACACCTGACTTGCTGATGCCGAAGTTAAGTTGCATCAATTCACCTATGTAGGTGAGCCAACCACTCCAAAAGTCTTGCAGAGCCCAAGGGGAGTTCGGTTCGAGGCGCAGAATACTAAAGCCGACCATAGTCAAGATAAGCAAGGTGATAATAAACAGATTAAGTCTACGGACACTATACAACAGCACTATTTTACCCTCTCTACGCGATCAAATGGCTGGGCATTAAATGGGCTAACTTTAAATCCCGTCAAAGAGCGGTGCTGAGCCTGCAACTGCATGCCATGATTGAGTGGGATGATTGGGAACTCTTCATTGAGAATATTTTGTGCCTGCTTGTACAAGTTGATGCGGTAGCGCGGCTTGTCGACTTCCAGTGCCAGATCGAGCAAAAAGTCAAAATCAGGATTGCACCAGCTGGATACATTGAGACCGACACGATTCGAACCACAAGAAAGTAAAGGTCTTAGAAAGTTATCAG
This sequence comes from Pseudomonadota bacterium, assembly GCA_038533895.1. GTDB lineage: Bacteria > Pseudomonadota > Gammaproteobacteria > Enterobacterales > Vibrionaceae > Vibrio. The sequence goes on from JBCAXU010000072.1 coordinate 13,092, forward strand.
GGTCGCCGGTACTGGCAAACCAGCCAGTGAGGTATAGGTCGATATTGCTGTCTATGTCGCCTCTGTCAAAGCGATCTTCAGTGACCAGGTTTAACGTAATCCCCACATCGGCGAAGTTTGCTTGGATAAGTTCGGCTGTTTTGCGCGGGCTTGGGTTGTATGCGCGAGGTTCGAGAGGCACTAACATACTGAGCTCTAAACCTTGACTGAATCCAGCATCGCGTAACAAGGCTAAAGCATAGTTTCGGTCGTAGCGTAGTTGTACCACATCTTTTTGATAGGCCCACGATGAAGGGGGAAGAACCGAATAGGCTTGGCTTCCGGTTCCATAATAGACAGAATCGAGGATGTTTTGTCGATTAATGGCGTAATTAAGCGCTTTTCTCACTCGCGCATCATTTAAAGCAGGGTGTGAAGTGTTTACCGCGACAAAGGAAATATTCATCGCAGGCTTGGCCATGACCTCAATCTCGCTGTCTTTGGCGATCACTTGCAGTTGGCTAGAAAGCGGAGAGTTCAATACATCGCACTCATTGCGCAGTAGCTTGGCTAGTGTGCCGGTCCCGCGCTGGGAAATATCAAATACCACTTGATTCATATGGGGGACATGTTTCCAGTACCCGTTATGGCGCTTAAGTCGAATAAAATCGTTGAACTGATATTCAGCAAGATAGAACGGGCCAGTGCCTACTGGATGAGTGTCGAGCATACCTTTTTCGTCACGGAGTTCTAGTTGATTGGCGTACTCTTTAGAGTGTATGACTGCGTGGCTGGTAGCGATGTTGGATAAAAACGTATTGTCGGGACGACTAAGAATAAACGTTACCTGATGACTATTGAGTGCTACCACGTCAGTCACTAGATTTTGGAAGTCAATACCGCTAAACCAAGGATACAGGCCGCTACCCACATAATGAAAAGGGTGAGTGGTGTCTAAGATACGGCGGAAACTGAACACAACATCAGAGGCGTTCAACGCTCTTGATGGCGTAAACCAAGCGGTGGTTTGAAACGGGACATTTTGCCGCAAGGTAAAGGTATATTCGGTGCCAGCTTCATTCACGCTCCATTCAGACGCTAAGCTTGGTACCGGGCGGTAGTTGTCTGAGTCGAGAGTCAGTAAGGTGTCAAATATCTGTGGGCTGAGCGTCTCGGTGGTGATGCCGCTGTCGACCAACTGTGGGTTAAACGTCGCAGGGGCACCTTGACCACAATAGACAAATCCCTTTTGGCGAATTTTGTCGTGGTCGAGTTCTTCACCACATCCGGTCAACAAAGCGATGCCGACCAAGCTTAATGTAAACTGTATCAATGCTTTCATAGAAAGAACAATTGTCTGAGACAAAGCGGAAATGAACTGATCATTATGCCTTAAGATCCTAATAATTTACCACTAAATCTCTGTGGTCACCAAAGTAAAACCTTAGTTTTTATAGGTTAGCGAAATAGAACGAGCCTCAACTCAAGTTATTGAGATCGTATTTTCTTACCATCCCTCTAAATTGATGGTAGCTGAGGTTGAGCAGCTCTGCGGCCTTACGTTGATTATACTGCCCCTGCCTTAACGCTTGCTTAAGTATCATTTGGTCTTGCTGCTCTTGCCACCGCTTGTAGTCAATAGGCAGCTCAATACTCGTTGTTTGCGAAATGTCATTACTTGCTGCAGGCTGTTGACTCCAGCTAGAAACGAAAGGGTCAAACACCAACTGTTCAATCGGGCTAGACTGCGCACCATGTTGATACACAGCCCGCTCAATAACATTCTTGAGTTCGCGCACGTTACCAGGCCATTGGTAATCGAGTAAACTTTGCTCGGCCTGTTTGCTGAAGCCAGAGAAATAATCCAGTCCGAGTTCGCGACACATCTTAATCGCGTAGTACTCGGCCAAAAGCACAATGTCTTCGCGTCTTTCTCTCAATGGGGGAAGGTGGATCACATCAAAAGCGAGTCTATCCAGCAAATCTGCGCGAAAATCGCCTTGCTTTGCCATAGCAGGGAGATCGGCATTGGTGGCACACACTAAGCGCACATTGGCACTGAGTTGTTGATGCCCCCCAACGCGCTCGTACTGGCCATATTCAATGACACGTAACAGTTTTTCTTGCACCAGCAGTGGCGCAGTAGCCAGTTCATCAAGAAACAGAGTGCCGTTCTCTGCACGCTCAAAGCGTCCTTTATGTCTGCCTTTCGAACCAGTAAAGGCACCTTGCTCATGGCCGAACAGTTCGGAGTCAATCAGTCCTTCACTAAGGCTCGAACAATTCAGTGAGACCAGTGGCTGATCCCAACGTTTGGATAAGTAGTGCAAACGCTGAGCAATGAGCTCCTTGCCCGTGCCGCGTTCACCAATAATCAATACCGGGCGTTCTATCGCGGCGAGTTTAGAGACTTTATCCAGCACAGAAAGGAAAAGAGGGGACTCGCCAATCAGATTTTGTTGCATGTGGCACTCCATGGTGAAATTTACCAAACCTTGGTTAAATCCATCATACCTTAATCTCAATCTCAATGCTGATTTATTTAATCCATTGATTTATATAGATTAAAAACTTGGCATGTAAATTGGAATATCAATAACTAAAAGGTCATGTGATTCATCAGAGTGGCTTATAATCACTCTCAGTTAGAAGATAAAGGAGCTCATTATGGGTATTTTTTCTCGATTTGCAGATATCGTTAATTCAAACATCAGTGCTTTACTGGATAAAGCGGAAGACCCAGAGAAAATGATCCGTCTGATTATCCAAGAAATGGAAGACACTTTGGTTGAAGTCCGCACCAATTCAGCCAAAGCGATTGCAGATAAAAAAGAACTTGCTCGCAAGGTAGAGTCGATTGAACATGCCATTGAAGAGTGGCAACAAAAGGCGACCTTGGCTCTCACCAAGCAGCGTGAAGATCTTGCTCGCTCGGCACTTATTGAAAAACAAAAGCTGCAAGAGGTATTGAAAGGCCTTCACACCGAGCAGACCTTGGTTGAAGAGACTATCGACAAGCTAACGGGCGAAATCAGTAAACTTGAAACCAAGATCACCGAGACTCGTGCCAAGCAGCAAGCCTTAGCTATTCGTAGCCAAAGTGCTTCAAACCGTCGCGATGTACAAAAGCATTTGCATACATCACGAACTCATGAGGCAATGGCCAAGTTTGAGCAGTACTCACGTAAGATTGATGAAATGGAAGCTGAGGCAGACATTTATGCTCAAAGCGGTCAAGCTAAGTCGTTAGAGCAAGAGTTTGTTGAACTGCAAGCTGAAGATGAAATCGAAAAAGAGCTGGCCAAACTCAAGCAGCAGATGGAAGAGAAGAAATAACCATCAGTTCATCTTTGCAGTCATTATTGTTTAGTAGGTCAGTGAGGGGCTTAATGCCTTGCTCACTGCCTAGTTAAGGAGACCTCTATGTCATCATTTCTGATCGCCGGCCCGTTGATGGTCTTTCTGATTTTCGTCGCGCCACTGTGGGTGTTTTTACACTATCGCAGTAAGAAGCATGCCAGCAGTGGTTTGTCTCAAGACGATCTTCAGCGGTTACAAGCCTTGTCGCAAAAAGCCGAACAAATGCAGCAGCGTGTCGATACCTTGGAACGCATCCTAGATGCGGAGACACCAAGTTGGAGACGACGTTATGAATAGAACTGAGCTTTATCGTGATACAGTGAACGGCAAGATCACTGGCGTGTGTGCTGGCCTAGCTAACTACTTTGCATTAGAGGTCTGGTTGGTTCGCATCTTAGTGATTTCAGCGGCATTGCTCGGGGGAAGCTTTCTGGTTTTACTCGCGTATGTAGCGATGACCTTAATGATTGAAAAACAGCCCGATAACTATGTGGAATCGATGCGCGCTCAACAAGAGCACAAATTGAAAAACAAGCCTTGGCAGCAAGGGCAAACGCCAGATTCATTACTGAACACCATCGAGAAAGACTTCGCTCAACTTGAAGAAAAGGTGCGTGATATCGAAGCGTACGTGACCTCGGATCGATTTAAAGTAGACCGAGAGTTTAAGTCGCTTTAACACCCTTACTCAAAAATGCGACTTTTCACTCATAAACAGGGCAAATGACTAATTTGCATAGTAATTTGCTCTGAGGTTGGTGGAACTCCAGCGGTCATTCATCTATCTTGTATCTAATTGATGCAATTGGATGAACTATTATGTACAAGCCTGCCTTGTTACTTGCCATAAGCGCAGCTCTTAGCGGTTGTGGCAAGGAACTTCCTCCTATTCCTGAACCCGATTCGCGACCAGCCAAGTTGTTCACTGTTTCTCTCGGCAATTCACAATTTGAGCGCAGTTTTCCTGCAACAACGGAAGCTGGAGACAAGGTCATTTTGACTTTTCGCGTGCCTGGCCAAATGCAATCTATTGATGTGGTCGCTGGGCAGCCAGTGACCAAGGGCCAAGTGTTGGCTAAGCTCAACCCAGACGAGTATTCGTTGCTCGAAAAACAAGCTCAAGCGCAATTTCGTTTGGCCGATGTCCAGTATCAGCGCTACAAAAAGTTACGCGAGGACCAAGTGGTGTCAGAGCAGGATTTTGACCAAGCAAAAGCCAATCACAATTCTGCCAAAGCAACGTTAGAGCAAGCTCAAGCCAATCTAAGATACACTCAGCTTGTCGCTCCTTATGATGGGACTATTTCGCTAGTACCGGCGGAAAATCATGAATACATTGCGGCCAAGCAGGCGGTGATGAACATCCAAACTAATCAGTTATTGAAAGTCATGTTCCTGTTACCTGACCACCTGCTCAATCGTTTTTCGCGTGGCGTCAACGTTAACGCAAAGATGGTCTTCGACGCCTTCCCCAACAATCAATATGATTTGACTTTCCAAGAGGTAGACACGGAAGCAGACCCTAAAACCGGTTCCTATAAAGTGACCATGGTGATGGAGCGTCCTGTGGATGTCGGTATTTTACCTGGTATGGCAGGGACGGTGAATGTGCAGGTCGAGTCGACTGGGGCTACCAAAATCCCACCTTCAGCGTTAATGGAGCAAGATGGCCAGTATTACGTTTGGCATGTGGATGAGCAAGGTGTGGTCAGCCAAGTAGAGATTGAGCTCAATCAGCAAGGACAGGTGACCAGTGGCCTCAATGACGGTGATCAAATCATCATCTCAGGTGTGAATGGTATCACTCCAGGTATCAAAGTGCGTGAGTGGATCAAAGAGCGAGGGTTATAAGATGAAGCAATGGTTAAAATTGTGCACTTTGTTGACCAGCGCAGTTTTGCTCGGTTGTAGCGGTGAACCTGAGTATGTGGATTTTGGCTTACCAAAGGTCAAAGTGGTGGATTTATCATCCAAAGGTGAAGCCGTCAATAAGCTCTATTTCCCAGCCGTTGCCAACGCGGCTCAGCGGTCTCATTTGAGCTTTCGTGTGGCAGGAGAGGTGAGCAAGATTTATGTCAAAGAAGGCGTGCTGCTCAAGAAAGGAGATATCATTGCTGAGCTTGACACCACCGATTATCAATTGGCGGTAGATAATGCCTCCGCGCGTTTTAACGTGGTAGATAGTCAGTTTAAACGCTCTAAACCCTTGGTTGAAAAGGGCTTGTTGGCAAAGTCTCAGTTTGATGAAATCGCCGCTAATCGGCAAATTGCCTTGGCTGAGCTAGAGCTGGCTAAGCTGCGCCTTTCGTTTACCAAATTGTATGCGCCGATGGATGGCCTGATTTCTCGGGTCAACATTGACCAGTTTGAGAACGTTCAGGTTGGTCAGCAAGTGGTCAATATTCATAGCGTCGAAAACGTAGAAGTATTGATACAGCTTCCCGATAGGCTATACACCAGTCAACCAAGTCAACAAGAACTGTCCAACATAGATGCGGTCGTCAAAGTGCCAAGTGGTAACGAATACGCGGCCAAGGTTAAGGAGTACACCACCGAGCCTGATCCTGCGACCGGAACTTTTACGGTCACGCTTTCGATGTCTATGCCTAAAGAAGAATTTGTTCTAGATGGTATGGCGGTTGAGGTGACGGCGAATACCGGCCAAGGTGGGCTTAGGCTAAGCCAAGGTGTGCAAGTACCTATTGGCGCCATTTTTAATGATGACGGTGCGCCAATCGAGCGTGAAAACAAGTACGTGTGGTTGGTTAACCCTGACAACACGGTGACTAAACAACGTGTGGTGACAGGCAACGTGAGTCGCGAGCGAGTACAAATACTTGATGGATTGTCCGGCGATCAGCAAGTCGTGATCGCGGGCATCTCAGCATTGAGGGAAGGAATGAAAGTGCAAGTGGTCGAGCAGGAGGCGCATAATGAGTGAACAACCAAACAACTCGCCTCAGAATGACGATAACGTAACGGGCATCGCCGCCTATTTCATCCGCAATCGAGTGATAAGCTGGATGATCTCTCTCATCTTCTTGATTGGTGGGGCAGCGGCTTTTTTTGAACTCGGTCGTTTGGAAGACCCTGCTTTTACTATCAAAGATGCAATGGTGGTCACCTCATACCCTGGAGCGACGCCGCAACAAGTCGAAGAAGAGGTGACTTACCCACTCGAAAAAGCGATTCAGCAATTAACTTATGTCGATGAGGTGAACTCGATATCAAGCCGTGGCCTATCGCAGATCACGGTATCGATGAAAAACAATTATGGCCCAGATGACCTACCGCAAATATGGGATGAGTTGAGACGCAAAGTGAACGACCTCAAGGGACAACTACCACCTGGGGTGAATGATCCACAAGTCATTGATGATTTTGGTGATGTTTACGGCATCTTGCTAGCGGTGACAGGCGACGGTTACAGCTATAAAGAGCTGCTGGACTATGTCGATTATCTTCGTCGTGAGCTAGAACTGATCGACGGTGTGAGTAAGGTCTCTGTTTCTGGTCAACAGCAAGAGCAAGTATTTATCGAGATTTCG
>JBCAXU010000073.1:0-19971 GCA_038533895.1 Pseudomonadota bacterium
TAGAGACATTTTGAACTCCTTTTCTGTTCGATATTGCTCTCTTAATGGAGCGTTTATTTACCGAACGTTTTCACGTTATTGAATTGGTTAAGATGGGTTTTCTTGGGCTTCTTGTATCTAGTTTCCTTCCGAAAACAACTGATCTAGCTTGTCTTCGTAATCGTGATACTCCAGATGCGCGTATAGCTCTTTTCGAGTTTGCATCTTGTCGATCAGCGCTTCCTGATTACCCACCTCAAGTAGATGTTGGTACACATTCTCCGCCGCTTTGTTCATTGCTCGGAATGCACTCAATGGGTAGAGCACCATATCGACTTTCGACTCGGCAAGCTCATCGCAACCATACAGTGGCGTTTGACCAAATTCGGTAATATTGGCCAAGATAGGCACGTGTTTACCTGTGGCTTGTTGCAATGACTCTGAGAACTGAACGTATTGCTCGAGCTGGGTCATGGCTTCTGGGAAAATCATATCTGCGCCGGCCTCGACACAGGCAATGGCGCGCTCAATCGCGCTATCGATGCCTTCTACTGCCAAGGCGTCGGTTCGAGCCATAATGACGAAACTATCGTCATTACGGGCATCGACGGCAGCTTTGACCCGATCAACCATCTCTTGTTGACTGACAATCGCTTTGTTGGGGCGATGACCACAACGTTTTTGCGCCACTTGGTCTTCCATATGCACCGCCCCAGCGCCGGCTTTTTCCATTGCTTTAATGGTGCGCGCAATGTTGAAAGCACCACCAAAACCGGTGTCGATATCAACCAGCAGTGGTAAGTCACAGGCGTTGGTGATGCGCTCGACATCGACTAACACATCGTTCAATGTGGTGATGCCCAAATCGGGTAAGCCGTATGACGCATTGGCAATTCCGCCTCCAGACAGGTAAATCGCTTGATGGCCGACATTTTTGGCCATCATGGCGCAGTAAGGATTAACCGTGCCGACAATTTGCAGCGGGTGGTTTTGTTCGACAGCAAGTCTAAATTTTGCCCCTTGAGATAAGCTCATGACTCTTTCCTCTAGTCCTTTAGGATCTGTTGTGCAATCAGTGCGCGACTGCCCGAGATATGGCGACGCATCAGCATTTCAGCTAACTCTTCGTCGCGATTTCGGATCGCTTGTAAGATAAATTTATGTTCTTCGAGTGCTTCAACCGGGCGAGACTGCGCTCTTGGCGATTGATAGCGATACATGCGTAGCAGGTGATAGAGCTCATCGCACAGCAAAGCAATTAACTTACTGTTGCGACTCGCCAGAATAATGCGGTAGTGGAAATCAAAATCGCCGTGCTGGTGAAAATAGGAAGCGCCTTCCACTTCATCGATATGGTGGGAATGTGTCGACAATACCGCTTCTAAACCAGCCAGCTCTTCTGGGGTGATATGTCTTGCGGCTAAGCGAGCCGCCATCCCCTCTAGTGCCTCGCGCACCGCATACAACTCGACCAGTTTTTCTGGAGAGAAGGTGATCACTCGTGCGCCAACGTGGGGAATACGCTCAATCAACCCCAGCCCCTCTACTCGCATGATCGCTTCACGTAAAGGCCCGCGGCTTACCTGATAACGCTTCGCCAACTCCGGTTCAGAGATCTTGCTACCGGGTGCAATATCGCCGCTAACAATGGCCTCCACTAGCGACTCGGTTAAAGTGGCCGACTTAGTGTGCTCTCGCTCTGGTTGAATCTCTTTATGTTGAGCTTTTAGTTCTGTGTTCATTCTAACTTACTCGTTGCCGCCAAGCGAACTGTCTACAATCTTTACGGTTAAAGTTAAAATAGACCATTACACTGTCGACAATCAAGATAATTGTCGACAATTAAGACTAAGGTATAACGCTTTACTGTTATTCTGTGAGTTGTATCAGTGGGCACTTTGAGACATTCGTTAGCCCTGCCACAGAAAAATGACGATTTCTGTTGATTTCGTGATGACCTGTCTAACGATATGTAATTGATAAATAAAACAAATGGTTTCAGCTTGATCTGGATTCATATTCAACCAGCGCCAATTAATTTAACATTTTATTAACTGATTTTTTCAGCAAATATGTGACCGCTTATGAAAACAAGGAGTCACAAATGCAAGTAAGCATCACAACAACTAAAACAATGCTCGCCACCGTTATCAGCACCACTCTGCTCTCTGGGTGTTATTGGGATGATCCGGAAAAAGCAGCAAAACACGTCAGTAAACACATAGATCGCGAAGAGCTAGTGAGCCACCTAGTTGAGCTAGAAGCTCGTGCATCAAAAACAACCGATGGCAGCTCAGTCACTCGAGCCGCTGGCAGTGATGGTTATCAGTACTCGGTCGACTACATCGTCGAGACCATGCGTGAGCACGGTTATCAAGTGTCAACACAAGAGTTTGATTTCCGCGCTTGGGAAGAACTGGCAGGCACCACACTTAACGTCAATGGCAACGAATTGGTCGGGGTCCGCAGTGCACAAGAAGGGCAAGAAGCAGATTTTGCCGCTATGTCCTATTCAGGCAGCTCAAACGGCACACTCGCGGCTCCAGCGGTATTCATCACCCCTGATTTTCGTTTTGATGCCCCGGATTACGACAGCACGGATGGGTGTGAAGCCACTGACTTTGACGGTAAAGCGGTCAGCGGCAAAATCGCGGTTATCCAGCGCGGTGGCTGTAGTTTTAACGACAAGGTAGTTAATGCCCAGAACGCTGGCGCGAAAGGGGTAATTGTGTTCAACCAAGGTAATGCAGAGGGACGCACCTCGGTCGTTAACGGTACATTGGGCAGCGATAGCCAAGCCACCATTCCCGCGTTTGGCGCGCGTTTTGAACTGGGTAAACAGTGGTTTGAGCTCAGCCAAAATAGCGAAGTTCCGGTGGTGCTCGATATCAAGGTTGAAGATGAAAATGTAGTCACACAAAATGTTATCGCGGAAACCAAAGGGGGCAACCCAGACCAAGTTGTAATGCTTGGAGCCCATTTGGATTCGGTCCCTGAAGGCCCAGGCATTAACGACAATGGTTCTGGCACTGCTGGATTGCTCGAGTATGCGGTTACCCTTGCCAACCTCAATGCTCCAGTAAAAAACAAGGTTCGTTTTGCTTGGTGGGCAGCCGAAGAGGCAGGCTTAGTCGGCTCTGAGTACTACACCAACGATCTGTTTGGCTCACTCCGCGCTCAAGCGCAGCAAGAGATCATGCAAGAACTTGGTATTGAAGACCAGAGCCAGTTGACCGCGGAACAACTCGATTTGGTCGAGGCTCGCTACTACCAGCTTAATAAAGTGAAGCTTTACCTAAACTTCGACATGATAGGCTCGCCTAACTACATTTTCGGCGTTATGGATGGTGATTTGTCTGATACCAAAGACAGCCCAGACAACGCCTACACGGGAGATTTTACCCCGCCTTACGGCACCTCTCATATCGAATCCGTTTTCAATCAGTTCTTTGACAGCAAGTCGGAATCGACGGTGCCACAAGCACTATCGAAACGCTCTGACTATGCCGGGTTTGCTGATTGGGGCGTCGCATTTGGTGGCCTGTTTACTGGCGCGGAAAAAGCCAAAACCGCCCAAGAAGTTGAGCAGTTTGGCGGCGACATCGACGTGGCCTACGATAAGTGCTATCACCAAGCGTGTGATGACCTAAACAACATCAGCCAAAAGGCACTGTATGTAAATACTCAGTCACTGGCTTACGTCACCACCTACTACGCGTTTAGCCAGCCAGTATTCCCACCAGAGCAGCCTCAAGCCGCCGCAACGCTGCGTAGTTTCAGCATTGAGCCAACCGCCAAACTGCGTATTGGTGAAAAACTCAAAGCGGCAGACAGCGTGTCTGATCACGATCACTTCCACGGTGACTTTGACCAAGATCGTCAGTAACAACGATCATTTAAGACTTAGTTCAAGCCGCACTATGTGCGGCTTTTTTATTTTCTTGGACCCACTCCTCTAGTGAACTTTATGAACAAAACCCCCAAAATGCTCAATATTGTTTTTATCAACGCATTACAGACAAAGATTTAACACGTCATTAACCTTAAGCACATCTATCCGCAAGATACCCTTCCTTGCGACTAGATCATCGATAACGATAAGCCCGCTCTCAATGAAGAGTAGGTATAAACATAAGGAACGTGAATCATGTTTAAGGTATTCAAACCCACACTGGCGGCATCCATCATCGCTGCGTCTTTTTCATTCAACGCTTTTGCAGCAGATGTAGAGAAAATCCACTTTTTGATCCCTGGCGGCGCTGGCGGTGGTTGGGATATGACTGCACGTGGTACCGGTGATGTGCTGGTCAAATCTGATATCGTAGAAAATGTCTCATTCCAAAACCTATCTGGCGGCGGCGGCGGTAAAGCGATTGCCCACCTAATCGAAACCGCTGAGCGACAAGAAGATACCCTGATGGTTAACTCGACCCCTATCGTGGTTCGTTCACTGACCGGTATTTTCCCGCAATCATTCCGTGACCTAACGCCTGTTGCCGCGACGATCGCAGACTACGGCGCCATCGTGACCTCTGTAGACTCTGGTTACAATACTTGGGAAGACGTCGTTAAAGAGTTCGAATCTAACCCACGTAAAGTAAAAATCGCTGGCGGCTCTGCTCGCGGCAGCATGGACCACCTAGTGGTTGAGGCAGCATTTAAAGGCGAAGGCTTTGATGCGAAGAAAGTTCGCTACATAGCATACGATGCAGGCGGCAAAGCAATGGCAGCGCTGCTATCTGGTGAAACCCAACTTCTTTCGACAGGTCTGGGCGAAGTGCTAGAGATGTCTAAATCTGGTCAAGTTAAGATCCTTGCAGTGACAGCACCTAAACGTCTCGATGCCGCGCCAGACATCCCAACTCTGACTGAGTACGGTAACGAGACTGTTTTTGCTAACTGGCGTGGTTTCTTCGCAGCCCCTGGCGCAAGCCAAGAAAAAATCGACGAGTGGAACGCAGCGCTCACTAAGATGTACAACACTGACGAGTGGCAAGTTGTTCGTGACCGCAATGGTTGGATCGATAACTACAAAGCGGACAAAGATTTCTATGCGTTCCTTGAAGATCAAGAGAAGCAGATGGGCGATCTGATGCGCGAGCTCGGTTTCCTGAAATAAAAAGTTGAACTAGACCGAGGGTGGCGAGTACACCCTCATCCCCTTTTCGCCGTACATGAGTTCCATACAATCTCCTCTGTTTATTCGTAAGCAGTTGGGCTTTTTTGACTAGCAGCAAATGGCCTATTTGTTGGTGAAACATGCTCATTAACGCTCATGTACGGCTTTTTCTTTTCCTGCCTGTTACATAAATGGAGTTGGATATGTCGGACTTGCCAACGAACTCTTTCAATAAAGGGCGCTTTTTCAGCAAAGAGAACCTCCTATGCCGCGATCGTGTTGGCGCGATGATATTTTTGATCGTTTGCCTTTGCTACGGCTATCAAACGACTCAAATCCCCCTGTTCCCGGGTGATGAATACGAACCGTTTACGGCTCGCACCCTGCCCACCCTATTAACTTTTATCGGGATAGGACTCTCCTTACTTCTTCTTGTGATGGGTCAACCTGATGTAAAAAGTGGCGCCGTGATGGGCTTCAACTGGAAGTTACTGATTGGCTTTTTATCGCTGATGGCGCTATACGGTGTTGGCCTGACCTACATTGGGTTCGTGCTTGCCACCAGCTTGTTCTTAATGGCCGGCTTTTATCTGTTGGGTGAACGACGTAAAAAAGTGCTGCTTGGCGCTTCTTTTCCGTTCGTCCTCGCTTTCTACCTGCTGCTTACCCAAGGCCTAGATATCTACTTAGAGCCTGGTGTTATTTTCACCCTGTGGTCGTAAATTAAGGAAATGACATTATGTTAGATGGAATCTTACAAGGCCTATCCACCGCAGTTATGCCGATGAACATCATGATGGTGATCGTTGGTTGTTTTGTCGGAACTTTTATTGGCATGTTACCGGGTTTGGGCCCTATCTCGGCGATCGCGCTGATGATCCCTATCACTTACGGACTCGACCCTTCATCGGGCCTAATCCTGATGGCTGGCGTATACTATGGCGCAGTATTTGGCGGTTCTACATCGTCGATTCTTATCAACGCGCCTGGCTGTTCTTCGACAGTCGTCACAGCGTTTGACGGCTACCCAATGGCGCAAAAAGGTCAAGCGGGCAAAGCACTGGCTTTGGCGGCCTACTCGTCGTTCACTGGCGGTACATTATCGGCCATCATGTTACTAGTGGCTGCGCCTGCATTGGCAAGTGTGTCACTGAGCTTCCAGTCTTCTGACTACTTTGCGCTGATGTTACTGGGGCTGTCTGCCGTCGCCGCCTTTGCTGGTAAAGGTCAAGTACTCAAAGCGTGGATGATGACCATTCTTGGTTTGATGCTGTCAACGGTCGGCATCGATAAAGGCGTCGGTGTTGAGCGCTTTACTTTCGGCCTGACTGATTTGATGGACGGCTTTAGCTTTCTATTGCTGGCAATGGCGACGTTTGCCCTTGGCGAAACGCTGATGGGCATTCTTAAACCAGAGAAAGACACCAGCGCCGAAGAGCAAGACAAAATGAGTAATATCGGCAGTATGAAAGTGACCAAAGAAGAGATCAAAGAAGTGGCACCAGTGTCAACTCGTTCTTCCATTCTTGGTTTCTTTACCGGGGTTCTTCCTGGCGCAGGTGCAACGATCGCGGCTTTCCTAAGTTACGGTATGGAGCGAAATATCGCACCTAAGGAGAAAAAAGAAGAGTTCGGTAAAGGCAGCATCCGCGGTTTGGTGGCGCCTGAGTCTGCCAACAACGCAGCGTCAAGTGGGTCTTTTGTACCACTGCTTACGCTAGGTATCCCAGGGTCGGGTACCACTGCCATCATGCTTGGTGCATTGATCGCTTACGGCATTCAACCAGGCCCGCGCCTGTTCGTTGAGCACCCAGACGTGTTCTGGTCGGTGATTATCTCTATGTACTTTGGCAACATCGTACTGGTTATCCTCAACTTGCCGCTGATCCCTTACATCTCAAAACTTCTGGCGGTACCGAGAACGGTGTTGCTGCCGATGATTCTGTTCTTCTCGATTACCGGGGTGTACCTAGTCTCCTTCAACACCATGGATGTGTTTATCATGTTGTTGATTGCGATGGCGGCGATTGCGCTCAGGCTAGCCAACTTCCCGCTTGCCCCGCTTTTACTGGGCTTTATTCTCGGAGGTTTAATGGAAGAAAACTTACGCCGCGCACTAATGATCAGTGATGGCGAGTTGAGCTTCTTGTGGGAGCGTCCGATTACCATGACATTTACCGTCTTGGCTACGCTAGTACTGTGTAGCCCTGTGTTGGTCAAACTGTTTCAAAAGCTGAAACCCTCGCCGAACAAAGCGGTACAGTAAATCTCAATGACATAAAAAAGGGGGGAACATTATGTTCCCCTTTTTTGATCGCGAAGCAATCAGGCTAGTCGAATTGCTTCGTGCATCACTTAGAGTATATACTCTAATTATTACTAACTTTGCCAACCAGAGTGTCACTATGTCATCGCGTCGAACCACTGCGCTGCTCGCATGCCTAAGTCTCTATACACCCCTTTCGCATTCTGCCGCCATTAGCTTTGAGCAAGCCTGGCAGTTGCTGCAACAAGAGAACCATTCCTTGGCGGCTCAGCGTTCGAATGTCGAACGATATCAGCACCTTGAAAATGCGACCGACAATCTAAACCTCCCCAGCGTCACTCTCGGCGCCAATTACACCCGGCTTGATAGCAATGTGACCGTAACAGGCAAACAACTGTTCGAAAGCACAGGGCAAACGCTGCCTAGTTTAGGCCCTACATTCAATGCCTTGATTGCCAACTTAGGTGACGTCACCTCAACCATTAGCGAACGCGACATCTTTAGCTCTTCAATACGCGCTGTGTGGCCAATTTTTACCGGTGGACGTATCAATGCGGCGCAATCCGCTGCGGAAGGCAAAAAACAGCAAGCGCAAAGTGAACTGGCGATGGAAACTCAAGCGCGCTTCGAGGATTTGAGTAAATACTACTTTTCGGTGCTGCTGGCGCAAGATGTGGTGGCAACCCGACAACTGGTTGAACAAGGCCTACTCCAACACAGAGACAATGCGCTGAAACTCGAACAGCAAGGTCAAATCGCACGCGTCGAACGTCTCCAAGCACAATCGGCACTAGACAACGCGATTATTGAGCGTAAAAAAGCAGAGAAGAGCCTCGAAATCGCGCAAACTGCGCTGACCCAAATCCTCAATCAAGTGAGCGCTGTTGAGCCATCGGATAGCCTATTCATCAATACCAACTTACCGAACCAGCAACTGTTCGTTGACCAGACTCTGGCAACCTATCCAGGACTCGCCTTGCTAGATGCCAAAGAGAAGCAGGCCACTAGCCTAATCAAAGCTGAACAGGGCAAATATTATCCAGAAGTCTATCTATACGGTGATTACAGCTTGCATGAAGATGATTCCCTAGCAAGCCAGATGAAACCAGACTGGCTGGTTGGCGTTGGGGTGAACATTCCACTTATCGAAAAAACCGGACGCAGCGAACAAGTTAAGGCGGCGAACAGCGCCGTCAACCAAGTTCGTTATCTCAAAGCTCAAGCGAAGCAAGACTTGTCCGTACTGGTGAAAAAAACCTATCTCGAGGCGCAACAGGCCCAAGAGGAAGTCCTCGGGCTTGAATCAAGCATCGAACTTGCTCAAGAAAACTTAAAGTTACGCCAGAAAGCCTTCTCGCAAGGACTTTCCACTTCGACGGATGTGGTCGATGCGCAGTTGTACGTTGCAAAAGTGCAAACCCAAAAAGCCGCAGCCAGTTTCAACTATCTCATTTCACTGTCGAAACTACTTGCTCTCTCCAGTGAGATGGATGCATTTAGTCAATATCAACACAATGCACTCACGACTTCAGGTTTATAAGGGTCCACAATGAAAAAAGCCAAATCACTCCTTCTTTCTGCGGCTGCACTGGGTGTGGCATCTTGGGTCGGTTACAGCTTTTATCAAGCTTATCAACCACAGCCAGTGCGCCTTCAAGGGCAGATCGAATCTCGGCAGTACAGTATCTCCTCCAAGGTACCGGGTCGAATCGACCAGATTTTAGTGCGCAAAGGCGACAACATTGAACAGGGTCAACTGATCTTTACTCTGCACAGTCCAGAGATTGAAGCTAAACTCGAGCAAGCTAAAGCGGGCGAGAAAGCGGCCGATGCTCTCGCTCTCGAGGCAGAGAAAGGCGCACGTACCCAACAGATTCAAGCGGCGAAAGATCAGTGGTTGAAAGCCAAAGCCGCGTCTGCACTGATGGAAAAAACCTACCTTAGAGTGAATAACCTGTACAACGAGGGCGTGGTCGCCGAGCAAAAACGCGACGAAGCCCGCACCCAATGGGATGCGGCCAAGTACACCGAAAGTGCGGCATTTCAGATGTATCAACTTGCCCGTGAAGGCGCGCGTAGCGAAACTAAACTGGCCGCCGCAGAGAAAGCGCGTATGGCAGCAGGCGCCGTTGCAGAGGTAGAAGCGTACGCCCAAGATACTCGTATCGAAAGCTGGTTTAAAGGGGCAGTGTCTCAGGTACTCCTGCAAAGTGGCGAACTGGCTCCTCAAGGATTTCCTGTCGTCACTGTGATCGATACCGAAGATTCGTGGGCGGTGTTTAATGTGCGTGAAGACTGGCTCAAACATTTTGCTAAAGGCGAACTGATCAACGCTTATGTACCCGCATTGGAGAAAAGCGTCGAGCTTAAAGTGACTCATATTGCAGTAATGGGTGACTTTGCGACATGGCGCTCGACTGACGCCTCTCAGGGTTTTGACCTACGTACATTTGAAGTTGAAGCCAGACCGACTCAACCAGAGCAGCAACTGCGGATGGGAATGAGTTTGGTGGTCGAATTAGACTAATACTGGACGCGTCATGCACGAAACAAATCTAGCGCAAATTCCGATCATCCAACGTGATAAATGGTTGCTCTCTTGTTTAACCTGGGTGCCTATTTTATTGGTCCTGCTCATATGGGCGATATTTTCACGAGGCATTGCACGTGATTTGCCCATTGGGGTGGTCGACCTCGACCACAGTCCGCTGTCTGAGCAACTGACTCGTTATTACGACGCCACATCAAGCATGGCGGTCCAATCGCACTATAGCAGTAGCACGGAGGCAAAAAAGGCTCTGGTGGCTGGAGAGATTTATGCCTACGCCGTGATCCCAAGTCATTTCGAACGAGACACGTATAAGCAGCTCGCTCCCCAAGTCAGCGTTTTTTACAACAGTCAAATGATACTGATTGGTAAGATATTGAATTCAGCGTTTGTGCAGGCACAATCAACCCTCAATGCCGAACTGACCACGCTTGGCACTCTGAGCCAAGGTAACGCAACATTGAGCTCTGCGATGGGTAAAGCGGTTCCCATTCGCAGCCAAATCACCCCGCTATTCAACAAAAACTCCAACTATACTCAATTTTTGGTGTCGGCGGTTGTCCCTGCGTTGTGGCAAATCGTGATTGTGGTGTCGACGATACTGATCCTCTCTGCCAATTTGCGCGACCACGGGTTAACCGCGTGGCTTGGACAACAACCCATGTCTCGCTTACTTAGAACCTTACTGCCCTATACTTGGGTCTTTGCGGCGCAAGGCATGGCTTTTTTGTGGTGGTTCTACTTAGGCTTTAAGTGGCCAATGAATGGCAGCTTTATCTTGTTACTTCTCGCGCAGAGCGTGACGACTGTGGCTTGTATGATCATGGGATGTCTATTCTTCTTTTTAACCCTAGACGCGGCGCGGGCAATGAGCTTCGCTGGCGCGTTTACCGCGCCAAGCTTTGCCTTTATGGGGATCACTTTTCCTGTATCCGATATGAACAGTTTGGCCCAAGGTTGGCGCAGTTTATTACCCATCAGTCACTATATTGAAGTTCAGGTAAGCCAAGCGAGTTACGGGCTGACATGGGCCGAGTCAGCCCTACATCTGGTGCCTATGCTGGGTTACGTCATCCCACTTATTTTGGTGGCTAAACTCATCGACAAACATCTCGATAGCGCTGCCCATTATCAACCAGGCGGGAGTCGTTGATGAAGTTATTACTGCTGTTGAAAGCCGAGCTGAAAGCAATTTTGACCAACCCTGTGGTGGTACTCACCGTGTTTGGTGGCGTCGTGTTTTACTCGTTTCTCTACCCTTTGCCATACAGTCAGCAAACCCCTCGCGAACAACTTATTAGCGTGGTGAACCTCGATAAAAGCCAAACCAGTTATCGGCTAGAGCGGATGGTCGATGCGACGCCGCAAGTAAAAGTGGTGCAGCGAGACTCAAGCATTGAAGCGGCGAGGCTCGCCTTCCTTAATGGAGAAGTCAGTGGGATCTTGGTGATTCCCGAGCATTTTTACAAAGACCTAATGCTCGGCAAAAGCCCAACGTTGGCCTATGCTGGCGACGCCTCTTACTTTCTGGTCTATGGCACCATTGTCGAAGGCCTCGCACAGGCCGGTGGCACACTTGCGGCGCAAACGACTGTTGCTAAGCTGATCTTGGATGGCACCCCACTCTCCCAAGCCAGCGAGCAATATGCGGCAACCAAAATCAATATGAAACCGACCTTTAATCCCAGAATGGGCTATGTCGATTATGTGGTGCCAGCGGTCTTCGTGCTGATTTTGCAACAGACTCTGGCCATGGCTGCAGGGCTTGTGGTGGGCACTCAAAAGCAAGGGCGTGGCTATTGGGTTAAAGCCTCACCGGCAAAATTGTTATTTGCCCGTGGCATCGTTTTAGTGGGCATCTATTATTTGTTAACCCTGTACTATTTTGGCGCAAGCTTTAGCCTGCAAGGCGTTAGTCAACTGGCGCAAAAAGCCGAATTGTTGACGTTCGCATTGCCTTTTTTGATCGCCGCCTTCGCCATCGGCATTTGGCTGGGTTCGATTACGCCAAGAAGAGAGTTGGTGACGCTTGTGGTGTTGATTAGCTCGATGCCACTGATTTTCAGCGCCGGGTTTATTTGGCCGGTGGAGATGATTCCTGCGCCTATCGTTTGGCTGTCGCAGTTGTTTCCTAGTACCCCTGCCATTCAAGGCTTTTTGAGGCTTAATCAGATGGGCGGCAGTTGGCAGAGTGTGTCACATGAGTATGCCCAACTGTGGGGTCAATGTGTTATCTGGAGCACCTTAGCCTATTGGGCTTATCGCCAGGATCTTAAGCATAAAATTTAGTCAACCGCAATAATTGGCCCTACCTATGCTGGGCCATTGTCTATTTTTGTACGATTGCCAATATATCATCGGCAGGCATAGGTTTATAAAAGTAGTAACCCTGAATCTCCTCAATGTTCCAATTGCGTAATTTACGCAGTTGCGACGCGCTTTCGACGCCTTCAGCGACCGTTGTTAACCCAAGCTCTTGTGCCATATTAGCGATATGACGCACTAGGCTTTTCGCCCGATCATTTTTATCTAATTGATCAATGTAGGACTTATCCAGTTTAACGATATCTAACGGGTAGCTACACAAGGTGGAAAACGATGAGTAACCAGTACCAAAATCATCAAGCGCAAACAACACACCTTGCGCTTTGATCTCATCCATCAATGCCACAACTGCGCTCTCTGGCCCCATCAAGATACTTTCAGTCAACTCGATAACCAGTTGACCTGCTCCAATCTGATATCGACGTATAAGATTTTCAAGATAAGCACTAAGCAAAGAGTGATAGAAATGCGGGGCGCTCAAATTGACATGCACCGAAAACGGTTTCCCACCATTTTGCGCCTGTATTTGATTCACCTGTTGAATAAACTCACAAGCTTGGCGAAGGATTTGCTCGCCTAACTCGATCACTAGATCGGCCTGTTCGGCCAAAGGAACAAAAATTGCGGGAGAAACAAAACCCAACTTAGGATGTTGCCAGCGAGCGAGAGCCTCAAAACCGGTGATTTGTCCGCTTGTGCTGTCCACAATCGGTTGATAGTACGGATAAATCTCACCGCTATGAATGGCGCCCGCAATATCGCGCTTAATCGCGGCAGCCGTCTGAGAGCGTTCAAACATATCTTGATTCACACGCTGAATAGACACCGTGCCTTTCTCACCTTTATGGTTTTGCACCGCATAACTGGCCGCTTGAAGCAAATCGTTAAAGTCGTAGTCGCTAAGCTCGGGTGGCACAACACTAACATGGCAACGCAGATCAACTTCCACCCCATTCACCTGTTGCTTCTCCGATAGCTCTTCATGCAACCTCATCACTCCCCACAGCGCTTCATCAAACTCACGATGAGTCGCCACCAAAGCAACAAATTCGTCGGCACTTAAGCGACCAACAGGAAAGCGGGCTAGCTTACTCTTGATCAACGCAGCGACATACTGCACCGACTCGTCATACTTCTCGTGACCATAAACATCGGCAATCAGATTAAGGTTTGGAATAGAGAAATAGATAAACGATAGCTCTTTCGCTTCCAACTCTCGGAACTGTTCAATAATCGCGTTTCGGTTCCATAAACCAGATAGCGCGTCTCGCTCGACCAAATCTTCAATCAATTTGGCCTGCTGCTTCTTCTCGCGCACATCGCTGATGGAGAGCATCACCGCATCTTCTCCCTGATAAGTGATGCGGCTCACTTCAATGTGACAGTCTACTTCCACCCCTTGGCTCGTCAGCATTTGTGCTTCAAATTGCGTCTCACCCTTGGCAAACTGACGATACATCACGTCAACTTGGCATTCTGGTTGACCTTTTTCCGAGCAGAGTAAATCCAGAGGTTGATGCAGTAACTGTTCTCTTTGGTATTCGAGCAGAGAAAGTGCGGTTTGGTTGATGTCGATAATCGCCCGCTCACGAACCAGAATCATGGCGATGCTCTTACTTTGATACAGGGCATCAAACTTATGCTGCGCATCTTGCAAACGCGCTTGCGCTTGTGTGGTGTGGGAGGCTAAGGCTTGAACTAAGTTTGACAAGCGCTCTAACTCATCTTTACTCGGCTTATCAAACCCATCGAGCTTGTATGCCTCAAACAAAGCACTGAGGTCACGCTGTAAATCAGAGAACCGATGCGCGACACGGCGGCGAAAGGTTAAAAAGGTGATCAGAGAGATGGCGACAGTCACTACGGCAAGGGCCGCCAGCAAGTAGTAAAAGATGACATTGCCTTTATTGAAATAATCACGGTTGATCGTCGTTTTAATCGTAGCCACAGGAGAGCCTGATAGCCCAACCACATCGATCCACTCCGTCATAGTGTCGCGCTCTTTTTTAATATGACGATGGGGAAAAGTCTCTGAATGGGGAGCGTGTTCAACAACCGGCGTAATCTCATTCTCTGCGATCAAAATGGATTGAAAGTCACCGGGAAAACGCTGCGATAAATTTTGTCCCCAGATCAACCAACCGGATGAGCCAGATTCACCTTCGCTGTCTCGCACCGGCGTTAAGCTGATGTTCCAGATCTCGTCTCTTACCAAAATAAGTCCACTTCGAGCAGTGCGCGCCGCGTCTAATACTTTATTCATTGCGTTGATGTGACGCATGACTTGTGGGTGTGTCGCCACCCACTCTGCCAAATGCTCAAAGCTGGTGTGATTGTGATCCGCTATATTGACCACGTGATGCCCTGTTAAGTCGCTAAACACCATAAGGTCAAGCCCAAGTGAGTCTAGTCCGTCTTGGGACAAATTTCGGTCATTAAATCCTTGGATATCACTACCAAGCAGCAACTGGTGAGTTTCATCCCAATATGCCCAGTCGTAAGATCTTCCCTCTAAATCAAGAGTGAGTTGAGTAACAACGCTATGCGCCTGGTTCGTTGCCTTTGTCAGCTCGCTATTCTCAAGATCATCGATCGCAACGATAAAGAAATAGCGAGTAATCAACAGGCAGCTTAAGGTCACTCCCATTAGACCAAGAATAAAGTAAAGGGCGGTCTTGGTTTGCAGGTTTGGATTGAACAGTCGTAATAGATTCATGCAGATCGGGCGCATAGCATTGGATTAGTGAATACTATAACAGCAAATATCAATATACGTTGATATCGGTCCTAATTTTAAATGTATCAACAATGCAGAGTTGCGCTACAACCTGATCTTATTCAGAGTTTTCATCGCTCTCCCATATTTGCCATCTCCGTTTCATTTTGTGGATGGTTTCGGGCTCAACATCGTGAATCGTACCAAAATCGTTATGGCACTCTATAACTTCAAACGCGGCGTGATAGCGTTTCGCCATCTTGAGGTACGGCATAATTTCCCAGCGACGCACAAAGGTGTTCGACACCACAACATCTTTTCCCTGTTGTAAGCAGCGTCGAGTTTGCGCTTGGCACCATTGGTGCGCCTGTGTCAGTTTACTCGGTTCAAAGTGATACTCTCCCGCTTGATTCACGAAAAACATATCAGCCTCAAGATGTACCGCGTCTATAGTCTTAGCCAATGTGCTTTTACCCGATCCAGGTAAACCACGGATTATTGTCAATTTTAATGTCATAAACAGTCATCACGCTCACTAGAGCGGGAATGTTATTACAAGTTAAGGATAAAATGCTATCGACATATCGATAAGCTTGGGGTAAGTTTAGAAGTATAGACGTCCATAACTACGCTTAGGGAGTAAGCTGTGCCGATCAAGATCCCCGATCAATTACCTGCATCTGATGTGTTACGCACCGAGAATATTTTTGTTATGTCTGAGTCTCGCGCCTCGACACAGGAAATTCGTCCGCTCAAAGTGCTGATTCTCAACCTCATGCCCAAGAAAATTGAAACGGAAACACAGTTTTTGCGCCTGCTGTCCAACAGCCCGCTTCAAGTCGACATTGAACTGCTGCGCATTGATGACCGCCCGAGCAAGAACACTCCAACCGAACATCTCGACAATTTTTATCGACAGTTCGAAATGGTCAAAGGCCGTAATTTCGATGGTTTGATCATTACCGGAGCGCCGCTAGGACTCGTGCAGTTTGAAGACGTGATCTATTGGGAACATCTGCAAACCATTATGAACTGGGCCAAAGATCACGTGACGTCGACCCTGTATGTGTGTTGGGCCGCTCAAGCGGGCTTGAAGTTACTGTACGACTTACCCAAACGTACTCGCAAAGATAAGCTCTCTGGCGTATATCATCATCAAATTCACCAGCCTTATCATCCGATTTTGCGAGGGTTTGACGATACCTTCTTGGCACCACACTCGCGCTATGCAGACTTCTCCCCAGAGTATTTGGCTGAGCATACCGATTTGGATATTCTGGCGACCTCAGATGTGGCAGGTGTGTATTTGGCATCAACCAAAGATAAGCGCAATGTCTTTGTGACTGGTCATCCAGAATACGACTCGCACACCCTGCATAATGAGTACATTCGCGACTTGGGTGAAGGCATGGAGCCAGTAATTCCGGTGAATTACTATCCGAATAACAACCCAGACAACAAACCGGTCGCCAGTTGGCGCAGTCATGGCCATTTGCTATTCGCAAACTGGCTCAATTATTGTGTTTACCAGCAAACACCTTATGATCTTGACCACTTCAGTGAAGCCAACTTCACCAAAGATGACTAACCACATAAAAAGCAGCGATATCGCTGCTTTTTTATTTTTACTGTTTCGTGAACAAGGAGACAGGTTGACCTGAAAAGGTTGTTGTCTTAGTGGCAGCGAACAGATCAGTTCGCGCATTTTGTCGCTGCTAAGCTGGGGTTGAAAGTGCAAACCCGCGTAATTTAACGGTTTTCGCTACTCATTAATTAATATGGCTATTGTTCGACTTTTGCTGTTACTGCTTGTCACAGCCTGTGCCCCGCTCTCACAACAACACTCCAATGAAAAAGATAAGCAATCTCAAGCTGACGCTCGAATTGCACTCGGAATGGAGTATCTGCAACTTGGGCAACTCGATAGAGCCGGTCAAAACTTTGAAGCCGCGCTCACTCATGCTCCAAACTACTATCGCGCACAACTCGCTCAAGCCATCTATTTGCAACACTCTGGACTCGCAAATCTTGCTGCAAAACGCTATCAAGCTCTACTCGATAAACATAGTAATCAGCCTGAAGTACTACTCAGCTATGCAACGTTTCTCTGCCAGCAACAACAGTTTCATCAAGCACACGCTTGGTTTGAAAAATCGATCCGTTATGCGCTGACATCGCAACGCGTTGCCAATTATCAGAACGCCGCCTTATGTGCCATCAAAGCAGAGAATCATCAGCAAGCGGCACTTTATCTTGTCCGCGCACTCGAGTATCAACCTAATCGACTCGACCTACGCCTTCATTTGGCTAAAGTCGCGATTCACATTGGAGACATAGAGCAAGCAGCAACGCAGTTGACCGTAGTAGAGTCACAAACAGGCAAGAGCCAGGCAACACAATCCTTGTGGCGAGAAGTGAGTTCATTGGACAACACTAAAAAATGAAACGCCGCTAGTGCCGTTTAGAATGGTGGGAGTTTCTGCGGCGCCTCACTCGAGAAGCACGTTGAATGCGTAGATACTCCCGATAAAGGATATAGATAAATCCGCCGAGGCCAAGCAGCAACAAAACAGCGAACAGCCAGAGAAAACTGTGACAAATCCACTCAGGTTCACAGGGCATATAGATCTCAAACTCCATCGCATCCCCCTCAAACCGATTTATTTCGATGTGTATTACACTTTCGGACCAATCCACTTAGCTCGTTGCTCTGAGCTATGAAAGGTCCAGGCAATAAAGCGACTCACTTTTTGCCCCTGACTCATCTCGACGATATGTACTTCTTTGGCGCCCGCTTTCTCTAGATTTTTTCGCATCCAGCGGATGTTATCTTTTTTAGAAATCAGACTACTGAACCAAAGCACCTGTTGCGCATAGTCTCGACTCTCGAACGCCATACTTTTGATAAAGGCCGCCTCGCCGCCAGGGCACCAAAGCTCGGCTTTTTGTCCGCCAAAGTTAAGTATAGGTGAAGAGTGGCTAGCCGATTGCACCTTAGCTTGACCACGCTTGTTTTTATTACGCGCCAAGTTTTGTACTTTTCGCGCACTGCCTTGCTGCGCTTCTTGTAGTGATTTGTGAAATGGCGGGTTGCAAGTCGTCACGTGGTAGCATTCACCGGGCTGAATAATCCCTTTAAACAGATAGCGAGATTGCTTTTGCAATCGCGCTTCTACCATATCTTTGAGTGACGGGTTTTGGCTGGCAATCATATTGGCGTTATCTATTGAACGCGCATCAATATCACTGCCGACACAACGCCAGCCATAGGTGCGTGCACCTATAATCGGATAGATACAGTTGGCCCCGACACCAATATCTAAGGCGTGCAACTGTTGTTGCTGCAATTTAGGTAAGTCGCGCAAAACCAGCTCATTAAGGCGATGGATGTAGTCTGCTCGACCTGGAATTGGCGGACAGAGAAAGCCTTGGGGAATGTCCCAGACACCCACTTGATAATGATGAGCAAGCAACGCTTTATTCAACATTTTAACAGCAGCAGGGTCAGAGAAATTGATGCTCTGCTCCCCTTTTGGGTTGCGAATCACATGCGCTTTTAACTGCGGCACTGCTGCAACCAAGGCTTTAAAGTCGTACCGACCTTGATGACGATTATCTTTGTGTAGCCCCGGCTTACTTTTATGATTGACGATTTTCATTTTCAGTCCTGAAGCGCGGCTCGACGTTGATTTAGGCTGATTCGAAGTGTGGTTGGCCTTGGGGTTCATAGTGATTTCTGCTTGCTGGTTTCGAGGTAAATCATAAATAGTCGAGCGTCAAGCTCTAGCTGGTGGTAATCAGGCTCCATATGACAGCAGAGCTGATAAAACGACTTGTTGTGCTGCTTCTCTTTTAGATGTGCCAGTTCATGCACTACTAGCATCCTCAATAGTGGCTCAGGCGCATTCTTAAAAACACTGGCAATCCGAATCTCGTTTTTGGTTTTGATCTTACCGCCATGAACCTTAGATACGTAGGTGTGCAACCCGAGCGCGTGATCAATCAAGTGAATCTTGTTGTCGTACACCACTTTACTCAGCGGCGAGGTTTTCTTCATATAGCGATTTTTTATCGTCATCGTATAGTCGAACAACGCCTTTTCACTTTTAATGTTGTGATTGTGCGGATAGCGTTGTTCAAACCAAGCAATCAATTTGCCTGACTCAACCAACTGAGTCACAGGTTTCACTATATGTTCTGGATAACCTTGAATGTATCTTAGGCAAGAGGGCATGCTGTCAATAACCTAGCTCAATCCAAAAAAGGGGCGCTAGTTTACCTCAATCCGACTTGCCATTCATGACCTTTTCATTAAACTCAGCAACAACCATTTACTGAGGGTCTGTTGACCTAGGCATCCATAATGAAAAGACTCGTCCTGTATGTGAAAGATAAATGCCCGCACTGCAAAGATGCTCAGCGCTATCTCGACTCAAAAGGGTACAAATACCGGCTGACTAACGCCAAAATGCAGCGCGGTCGCAAAGAGCTCGACGCTATTGGTGCACGTTCTCTACCGGTACTTAAGATTGGTGACCGCTATATGATTGGCTGGAACGTCAATAACTTCGAGAAAATGTACAACAGCAAGTAACTGTCTAACCCAGCGCTCCCTGTTCACGGCTCGACGCCGAAGTGCGCTGGGTCAAATAAAACACCTCATCCAATTTGGCTGAACTTATCGGTTTAGTGATAACCTCGGCACAGCCTACTGCCAACATTTTTTGTCTGGTTTCTTCAAATGCATCTGCCGTACAGCCGATGATGACTGGCTTGGATTCAAGCTCTAGCTTGATGATGGCTTCGGTCGCTTTGATCCCATCCATGATCGGCATATGGTTGTCAATCAACACAAAGTCGAAATGTTGCTGTTTGACCATCTCTAACGCTTCTAAACCGTTTACCGCGAGCTGATGGCTAAAGCCTTTTTTGCTCAAGAATCGACCAAGCACAATGGCATTGACCCGAGTGTCTTCGACAATCAGTACCGACATGCCTGTGCCATCAAACTCTTGTTG
>JBCAXU010000074.1:0-19943 GCA_038533895.1 Pseudomonadota bacterium
ATCGTTTGAGAGTTGTCTTCGTAGATTTTGCTCATGGTGTGATCCTTCATCTTCGTTTCACTTGTATGCGCTCAACGGTAGCACACACAACAGAGTTGGAAATAATTGTTGAGTAGAAGATTAGGCCAGCTTCAAAAACGAGAAAAGGATTAAATAGTTATATGATATGAAAGGGTGAGAGGAAGGAGCGGGCTGCGCCCTAAAAACGCTTCGCTCCGAGACCGGACTTCGTCCTGCGAGAATTTAGCTCGGGCTCTGCCCTGCGAGAGGTGTGGGCGGGGAGTGAATTGATAGAACCTTTAGAGCAAAGACATTGACATAACTTGTCCCTGCGCAGAGATAATATGCTCGCCTCTCGCCTCTCGCCTCTCGCCTCTCGCCTCTCGCCTCTCGCCTCTCGCCTCTCGCCTCTCGCCTCTCGCCTCTCGCTACTTCTTAAACTCCGCTACCCACATCGACGTCGCGCCACATACGGCAACTGGCATGACGATTAAATTGATAATCGGAATGGTGGTGAAGATAGAGACAAGTGCGCCAAAGCCGTAGGCCTTAGACTGTTTTTGTTTCAAATTGTAACGCATGTCGTTGAACGAAACTTTGTGGTTATCAAACGGATAGTCACAGTATTGAATAGCCAGAATCCAAGCGGTGAAAATGAACCATAGGAAAGGGCCAACGGTTTGTCCAAAAGCAGGGATGAGCAACAGCAAAAATAGCCCGATGGTCTTAGGGAGTACGTAAATAAGCTTACGCCATTCGCGCGCCAAAATTCGGGGCGTATCTTTTAATACCGCAAGTGGGCCGTCATCGTTGACGCTTTGCCCGGTCAGGTGTGCTTCCACCTTTTCGGCCAGCAGGCCGTTAAATGGCGCAGCGACGAAATTGGCTAAGGTGCTAAAAAAATAGGAAAACGTGGCGAGAATCGTTAGCACTAGAATTGGCCATATCAGATAGCTTAACCATGAGAGAAAGTCGGGTAGCTGATTCATTAACTGAGTGATCCAGCTGTCTAGGTTTGAGAATAAGTAAAACAGAGCCCCACCCACCAATACAATATTCGCCAGTAGTGGAAAAATTACAAAGCGGCGTATGCCAGGAGTAAGGGCAAGTTCGATGCCGTGGAAGAAATAACCAAATCCGGAACGTTGTTGTGTTTGTCTATTCATATCAAGTCAATTGCTGTAAAAACGAACGCTCTGTATCTTAACAAGAAAAAAGCGTGTTCAAAATCACAACATTGGGGTAACTTCTCACATTAAGTTGTTCTAAAACAGGGGAGAGTTTTGGTAGAGTAACTCACAGTTATGGTTTAAACGTATCTTTGCGGCCTGCTGATCAGCGTGCTGTAACGAACACAACGAGAGCTAAAAATGCAGGAACTGCGATTTGTACTCATAATAGTTGGAGCAATAGCGATAGCGGCTTTGCTGTTTCACGGTTTATGGACAAGTAAAAAAGAAGGCAAAGCAAAGTTTGGGAATAAACCCATTGGTAAGCTTGATACTGACGCGGACGAGACAGACGCTACACTTGAGCGAGCTTTTGCTCCAGAGGATGATTTTGAAATCATTAAAAAAGAGCGCAAAGAGCCTGGGTTTGTTGCTGACGATGAGATAGTTGCGGACCCTCTTATAGACAACTACCCCCCTCAGACTGAAACACAAACTCCGTTAGTCGAAGACGACGAAGTCGAAGTTCCCTCAATTTCTACCCGTGCGGTTGAAGAGACAGACATTGATTCACAATCTATTGATGAGCCAATCGATGTTGCCAAGCCGGTTGAAGCTGACCCGCAGCCTGAACCTGAGTCAGAACAACCGCTCGAAGTGATTGTTATCAATGTTCATTGTTCTGGTAACGAGCCGTTTATTGGCACTAAATTATTTGAAAGCATGCAGCAAAACGGGTTGATTTATGGCGAGATGGATATTTTCCATCGTCATGCCGATCTCTCTGGTACCGGCAAAGTGTTGTTTAGTGTCGCCAATATGATGAACCCAGGCACACTCAAACATGATGATCCTGCTGAGTTCACTACCAAAGGTATCTCATTCTTCATGACCATGCCGTGCTTTGGCGATCCGGAACACAACTTTAAATTGATGCTTAAAACCGCGCAACAAATTGCCGATGACTTAGGCGCTAACGTACTTGACGATGCGCGTAACCTCATCACGCCGAATCGCATTGACGCCTATAAAGAACAAGTTAAGCAGTTTAAGTTGTCGAAACAAGCCTAGCTTTTCCCCATTACAGAGGCTCCGTTCGGGGCCTTTTTTATTTTGGTCGGGATGATTACCGCCGTATTGCGCCCAAGTCCATGGAGCGCCATACTTCCCTCATTTACTAGATATAATCTGAGCGTAGATTCCGCCTAATTAGTAACAGAGTGCCTTATGTCGCAAGATATCCAACAACAACTTAATCAGTTAAGAGAGACGCTTCACCATCACGGTGTTAAGTACTACGTCGAAGATAACCCGGAAATCCCGGATGCAGAATACGACCGTTTAATGCGCGAGCTGATCGAGCTTGAGGCTCAGTATCCAGATTTGGTCACACCTGACTCACCCAGTCAGCGAGTCGGCGGCATGCCTTTAAGTGGTTTCGAATCGGTACAGCATCAAATTCCAATGTTGTCACTCGATAATGCGTTTGATGACAGTGAAATTGACAGTTTCTACAAGCGTATGTGTGATCGTTTAGATAGCCAAACAGTTAGCCACTTTTGTTGTGAGCCTAAGCTTGATGGATTGGCGGTGAGCCTGCTTTATCAAGATGGTGTGTTGGTTCAAGCTGCCACCCGTGGCGACGGCGCGACCGGTGAAAATATCACAGAAAATGTGCGTACCATTAAGTCTATCCCACTCAAGCTTTATGGCAATGGTTGGCCAGCCCGCTTGGAAGTGCGTGGTGAGGTATTCATGCCGAAAGCGGGATTCGAGCAGCTGAATCAAAATGCACTCAAAAAAGGGGATAAAGTTTTTGTTAACCCACGCAATGCTGCTGCAGGGAGTTTACGTCAGCTCGACTCGCGTATTACGGCCACTCGACCACTCAGTTTTTACGCATACAGCGTTGGCGTAGTCGAAGGTGCAACGCTTTCAAAGAGCCATTATGAACGCTTCCTACAGCTAAAAAGTTGGGGGCTGCCTATGTGTCCGGAAACTAAGTTGTTGGAAGGTATGCAGCAAGTGAAAGCCTACTACAAGGATATCCTCTCTAGGCGTGATCAGTTGGCGTATGAAATCGACGGTGTGGTTATCAAAGTGGATGCCATCGAGCAACAAGAGCAGCTGGGCTTTGTCGCCCGCGCACCTCGTTGGGCCATTGCTTATAAGTTCCCCGCCCAAGAAGAAATGACTTTGCTGAATGATGTGGAGTTCCAAGTGGGGCGCACTGGAGCCATAACCCCTGTGGCAAAACTTGAGCCTGTTTTCGTCGGTGGCGTGACCGTGAGTAATGCGACGTTGCATAACGCCGATGAGATTGAGCGACTGGGCGTGATGATTGGCGACTGTGTGGTGATTCGTCGAGCTGGCGATGTGATACCTCAGGTCGTCTCTGTGGTAAAAGAACGACGACCAGAGAGTGCTCGTGAGATTGTCTTCCCTATGCATTGCCCAGTGTGTCAGTCGGATGTAGAGCGTGTAGAGGGCGAAGCTGTTGCGCGTTGTACTGGAGGTTTAGTGTGTCAGGCTCAGCGCAAGCAAGCGTTAAAACATTTTGTGTCGCGCAAAGCGCTAGACGTAGATGGCTTGGGCGACAAAGTGATTGAGCAGCTTGTTGACCGTGAAATGGTTGAGACACCAGCAGATTTGTTCAAACTTAAAGCTGGCGTCTTGACCGTTCTTGACCGAATGGGGCCTAAATCGGCGCAAAATGTAGTCGATGCTCTAAACCAATCTAAGCAAACAACCTTGGCGAGATTTCTCTATTCATTGGGAATTCGTGAAGTTGGGGAGGCGACTGCTGCCAATTTGGCGCAACACTTCCAAACCCTAGAGGCAGTAATGGCGGCGACCCACGAACAGCTGATAGAAGTTCAGGATATCGGCGCGATTGTCGCCAGTCATGTGACTGCTTTTTTTGCAGAGGATAAAAATAAGTCGGTGATCGATGATTTACTGGAGCAGGGGATACATTGGCCTGAAATTGAACAGCTCGATGAGAGCGCTCCGCAGCCACTTGCAGGTAAAACTGTCGTGCTTACAGGTTCACTATCGCAATTGACTCGCTCAGAGGCAAAAGCGACTTTAGAGCGCTTGGGAGCGAAAGTAACCGGTAGTGTGTCGAAGAAAACAGATCTACTATTTGCTGGCGATAATGCTGGGTCTAAACTCGCCAAAGCGCAAGAGTTGGGTATTGAGATCAAAACAGAAGCCGATATCATCGCATTGACTCAATCTTAAACGAACTCTTCTAAATAGATGCCTCCAATAAAACCTCAAAATGGCTATTTTGAGGTTTTATTTTTTCTGTCAAATAACCTTGTCTCATCTCTTCGAAATGTCGTTTATTTATTTCCGTGATAACGATCTCCTATCTATACAGCGTTAGGATATCGTGGTAAGCAATGCGACGCACTTCAATTAATTGTTCTTTTTGTTTTTAGTAACTCATTGTTTTTTTAATGATAATTATCTTGTTTTGTAAGTTCCTTTGCTAAATAAGATCTTGATCACTAACTTGATAAAAATTCGTGGCGGCTCATATTTTTTTATTCGGAAATTAAGTTCTGATTGATGTTTTTTGGTGCGAAGTTAGTCTTAGACGCATGGATACACAGTGTGTATGCAGGAACTAGGAAACCAAAGATTAATGATTAGTTTGAGGTTTTCTCATAGGAAATGATTTCTCCCTTCGGCGGCCAACTAAAGGTGAGAAAGAAAATAAGACAGCTATATCCATTTTTAGGAGTTATTCCATGGACAAATTTTTCAAGATATCTGCTCTTTCTGCAGCAATAATGGGGGCGGCAGTTGCTGCTCCTGCTATAGCGCAAGACCCAGTAGGTCCAGAGTATTCTGGCGCAGTATCAGAGTTTTTCCCTGAATCTACGATTAGCGGCAACCTGAACTTTTGGATGCGTGCGCGTGATCGTGAAGATAAGCCAGGCGGCACAATGAAAACGAACTTAGACCACGGCTCTATTTTTGCGAATCTTGGTTTTAATTCAGGTTATGTAGGGGGCGTTGCTGGTCTGGATGCAGTCATATACAGTACTTTTGACATGTGGCAGAATGGCGGCGCCGACCATGAAATGAACTTCTGGGGAGTAAACAACCCATACGACAAGGAAGCAAAAGACAGCGGCTGTGCTGACGTTTGGACTGACTGTACAGACAACGGGGTCTCATTTACAACCGCCGCTGCAAAGTTTAAGTTCGGTGAATCTGGTACAGCGAAGTTAGGTTACTTCCAACCATCTGTGCCTAGCTCCCTAGGTGTTAACTGGTCATTTGCTCCTGGCTCCTATTTAGGCGGTGAAGTTGGTGGTAAAGTTGCTGGCGTTGACTTAGGTTTGGTTGTTGCGACTGAATACAAAGCGCCTTGGTTCAAGTCTACTTATGATTTCCAGACTACTAACGGAGAAGATGCCGGAACTCTATACTCTGTAGGTGCCCGCTATACTCTAGATAATGGAATCTCTTTAGATGCGGCATACGGCGGCTTGTCTGATGGGGATCGTTGGAATGCTCACTTCAAAGTGAAAGGTACAACTGAAGGTGGATTATACTGGTCTCCACAATTATATATTGTTGACGATAGTGAACAGTACGATAGCACAGCGTTCCAGCTAGCTCTTTTGACCGGATGGTCTTCTGGACAGTACTCATACCGCGCGGAAGCTACCTACACAGGTGCAGACTCGGGTGATACGTCAACTGTTGGTAATATGGCGTACCGCTTAACAAGCCAATATGGTGGTTCTAATGGTGCTTACGAAATTTGGTGGAACAACCGCTCAGATTTTAACCATGACGAAGAACTGGCTGTGTTTGGTTCTGTATCTAGAGATTTCTCTGATATTGGTGGAAAAGGATTTAGCGCTGGTGTGAGTGCTGCTTACGGCTTTGGCTCATCTACTCCTGGCTATGACGATCTTGCTGAGTACGCATACAGTTTATTTGCAAACTATGCGATTCAAGCTGGTGCACTTAAAGATGCTAATATTAGCTTCCACTACACCAACTACTACAACGACACGGATGCTGGAAACTGGGCTCCGTACACGAACTTGTTCCAAGATGAGGAAGATTTCAAGTTAGCACTAACTATTCCTTTCTCTGTTAAGTAATTGGACAGAAAAACTAGACAGTGTTAAGAAAAGCTGAGCATTTTGCTCAGCTTTTATTTTTCAGGAGTTACTTATGAGCAAAAAGAACTTGATTACTCTGTTTTTATTGATTGGTTTACAGGCTTGTTCCTCTAGCCCTAAAACGCCATCTGATTATTGGATGGGGCAGGGTGAAAGAGTTGGGGCAGCAGGCTATGCTTATAAGAATATAGTTATTGAAAACCTAAAAACAAACGTACCTTTTGATGAAGAGGCTTATAAAAAGGGTTACGAATCTGGAAAAAGAAAATACTGTGACCCGTTCAAAGCTTTTGAAAAAGGGATGCAAGGAGTGAAGTACACAGGACAGTGTCTTGAATATCCACAAGAGGCAATGATAAAAGCTGAGTGGCAAAGGGGATGGGACGCTTTTATTGGTGCTGATTTTTATCGACAACGTTAGTTCAATATCTTTTTGAACCTAAACGTGCTGCTCAGTTAAAGCGTTACTGGGCTACTTTGCTTTACCTTGGGGATTAAGTCATCATTTAACAATAGCTTTACATAGACTCCAATAGTAGCAGTTCTGCTAGATTTGATGCTTTTTTTGGGGCCCGCATTTTGGCAATCGTGCTCCCTCATAGTTACCTTATTGTATCAATGTAGGGCGGGCTTGATTGTTAGGGTTATGCCGTTTATCGAGATGATTTCGATACGAGTCCCTGCTTCAATCTTAGATTCAGAATACGCACTCCAAGTGCTATCTCCCACCTTAACTCGCCCTTTTCCTGCGGGGAAGTCTTCATCTAGTATGAACTGCTGCCCGATCAACTGTTTGCTTTTCTGATTGAGTTGTCGATGGGCATCTGATTCTGTATCGGATTGGTATTGTCTGCGCCACCACAACCAAGTGGTGGTGAGTGAGAACACGCCGAACGCTACCCACTGAAGTTGCCAACTGATGGGGATTAGCGTCATTAGGATCCCAATCAACATAGCGGACAACCCCAGCCAAAGCAGATAGCCTGCAGTACCTAGTAGTTCCCCCGCGAGGAGGAGTAACCCCAACGCTAACCAATGCCAATAGTTGACACTCTCTAACAACTCAATCATATCTGCCTCTATTTGTTCTGTTTCGAGTGTTGAAACATTTCAGCAATGCCGGCAACTGAGCCCATCAACCCCGATGCTTCCAGTGGCAGCATCACGATCTTACCGTTTTCGGCTTGGCCTATGGATTTCAAGGCATCTGTGTATCCTTGTGCGATAAAGTAATTCACAGCTTGCATATCACCCTTGGCTATTGCTTCAGATACCATAGTCGTGGCACGGGCTTCCGCTTCCGCAGCGCGTTCTCGAGCTTCTGCTTGAAGTATAGCGGCTTGTTTGTCACCTTCAGCTTTAAGAATTTCAGCTTGTTTTTGGCCTTCAGCACGTAATATTTCAGCTTGACGTACCCCTTCGGCTTCGAGAACTTCTGCTCGTTTATTTCGTTCCGCCTTCATTTGTGCATTCATTGCAGCGGTCAGATCCACGGGAGGTTGAACGTCTTTGATCTCAATCCGTGTCACTTTCACGCCCCAAGGGTTGGTGGCTTCGTCAACAATGGACAGCAGTTTAGTGTTGATCATGTCTCTTTGGCTGAGCATCTCGTCGAGCTCCATTGACCCGAGTACGGTACGAATGTTTGTCAGAGTCAGATTTCGAATCGCATGTTCGAGATTACTGACCTCATATGCCGCTTGCGCTGCATCAATCACTTGAACAAAACAGACGGCGTCTATCGTGACATTAGCGTTGTCTTTTGAAATGACTTCTTGCGCAGGGATATCTAACACGCGCTCCATCATATTGATTTTGTGACCAATTCTGTCGATAAAGGGAATGATGATATTTAAGCCAGGTTTGAGTGTGTGCGTGTAGCGTCCAAAGCGTTCAACGGTCCAGTTGTTGCCCTGAGGGACGGTTTTTACTGCAGCAACGATCATTGCAATAATGGCAAATATAAAAATGCCAATAGTAACTAAAGAATCAATAGCCATCTGAATGTTCCTTATGATAATGGTTGCTTGATTGTTGCTTAATTAAACCAGCGAAACAAGACTAGTAATGAGACTTTGACTCTGTTTTTAATAGAAAAAGAGCCGGATGTGACCGGCTCAAAATAGGGGATAACGGCTAGTACAGGATGGAGTAGAGCTGACGGCGGTACTTCGCGGCGATGGCATTTCCTTGACCAAGAGCGGCCAGAATATCCATAAAAGACTTTTTGATTTCACCATCAAGCGCATTGAGGTCAGTGCGTAGCGTTTTCCACAATACTTCAAGCGCCTCTTCATCACGTTTAACTTTGTGGTAGCTCAGGGCTAGCTCGTTGACGATCTTTAGATCGGTTGGAGTGTTGGCTAGCGCTTGTTCAAGTGCTTGGATCTCGGGGCTATCTGCGGCTTGCTCATGGAGTTCCAACTTAGCAACCAACCCTTTATAGTAGTTGTCTTGGTACTCGAGCGGGATGTGTGCCAACAGCGCCTTAGCTTGAGTAAAGTCTTGCAACTCAAGGTGACAATCTGCAAGTGCGAGTTTGACCTCGGCTTTTTGCTGCCAATCAGCACCAAGAGCTTGGAGTAT
The DNA here is from genome assembly GCA_038533895.1 of Pseudomonadota bacterium. Classification (GTDB taxonomy): domain Bacteria; phylum Pseudomonadota; class Gammaproteobacteria; order Enterobacterales; family Vibrionaceae; genus Vibrio. Next base: position 8,909 of record JBCAXU010000074.1, read on the forward strand.
CGCCAAAGCTTGGGCGTGTTGTCCAGACTGTACCAACTCTAACGCTTGCTTCGCTTGCAACTCGTCTTGGCTTGGCAAGTGTTTGCTAAGCATATCTTGCACCGCGCTGATCGTTTGTGGCCCGCCTAATCCGTCGACAGGTTGACCGTTTACAAACAAGGCGATGGTAGGTAAAGCTTGTACCCCAAACTGGCTGGCAATCATCTGTTCCTGCTCACAGTTAAGCAGCGCAAGGGTAAAGGCACCATTATACTGCTGAGTGAGCATTTGCAGTTCTGGGATTATTTGAGCGCTCTCTTCACTCATCGGTGCCCAAAAATGAATGAGTACCGGGGTTTGCATCGAGCCCTCTAGGACTTGACGAAAGTTTTGTTCGTTAAGCTCAACAATGTATGGCGATTGCATTTAGCCTTTCCTTGTTTGGTTGTCTTTGTTTATCAAGTGTGGGCGTCAGGCAGGGATTTCAAGTCTTAGCAAGTGGGATAACTAGGAGTTTGGTTGATAGCATCACGCTGAAAATCAAAACGCCCTCATTGGGTTTAACCAATAAGGGCGTTCACTATTGCAAAGCGAAGGTGTTTATAAAACGATAAACAGAGTTAGCGCAACACCCACACTCAGCCAGTTCAACTGGTTTAGGGTCATATTATTATTCCGAATGTAGCGCTTGAAATTGTTAGGGCTAAACCCCGAGTATCAAATTAGCGTATTATTGTTACGAAAAAATTACACCGTTACATTTTTTATGCAGCTTGATTCAAAATACGATCGAGTAGTCGGGTCGGCAGTAACCGCTTCAACACCGCAAATACTTTTGTTGGTGTGGTCACTCTATAACGCGCTTTAGGCTTGGGTGACTCTAGTGCATGTATTACTGGCGCGATGCATGATTCGGCGGGTAGCACAAACGCTTTACTGGAGGTGTCACTGTCAAGCCTTGCCATCTGTTGCTGATATTGTGTTTGATGAACACTTCCTTCGATAGTAATCCATTTTTTGAAGGCGAGCAGGGCATTAGCCCGGAATTGCGTTTCGATAGGGCCGGGCTCCAACAGTGAAATATGGATGCCGCTTCCTGTTAGCTCAAGGCGTAGAGTGTCGCTCCAACCTTCAATAGCAAACTTTGAGGCGTTGTATGCGCCGCGATATTTCATCGCTGCAAACCCCAGCACCGAACTGTTCTGAATGATGCGACCATAGCCTTGTTGACGCATTATGGGCAGGATGCGTTTGGTGAGTTGATGCCAACCAAAAAAGTTACTTTCAAATTGCTCACGTAGCGCCTGTGTGGGTAAGTCTTCTAGTGCTCCGGGCTGACCATAAGCGCCATTGTTAAATAGTGCATCCAGTTGGCCATCAGTGAGCTTGAGGGTTTCCTCAACGGCTTGGTCTATGCTCGCTGGGCTGTTTAGATCCAATTGAATTGCAGTGAGTCCTTCGGCGCGTAGTCGTTCGACATCGTCTTGATGGCGACAAGAAGCGATCACTTGGTAGCCTCTTTGTTGCAGAGCGTGAGCACAGGTATACCCGATGCCGGTAGAGCAACCGGTGATGAGAATGGTCTTTATCATTATTTTTCCAAATGCATCGTCAATGGTTTAGTCACGATGCTGCAGTAAATTTTTTAATGCGGGTTCGATTCGTGAATAACTAAAGTGAAATCCAAGCTCAGTCAGTTTCTTGGGTTTCGCTCTAATGCTATCAAACAGTAGCACCGAACTCTCTCCCATCATTAAGCGCATTACCCATTTTGGGGTGCGAAGTAAATGGGGTCGTTTAAGCACTTTAGCGAGGCTTTGGCTGAACTCTTTATTGGTGACAGGGTGAGGAGCACATAGATTAAACTCGCCATGAGCATGCGGTGTTTCAAGTAGATAAACGATAGCGCGCACCATATCGAGCATGTGAATCCAAGGCATGTATTGACGGCCGCTGCCTAGTGGGCCGCCTAACCCTAATCGATAAGGGGGCAACATTTTTTGCAATGCTCCGCCATCGGTGCCCAACACGACGCCTGTTCTTAGTAAACACACTCGTGTCATTTCAGAGCGCGCTCGGTTCGCTATTTGCTCCCAAGTGGCGCAGACGTGGTGGGGGAACCCATGATCAGTTACGTTGAGTGTTTCATCGAAAGGGTGATGTTGTTGATCGCCGTAGTAGCCTACCGCTGAGCCGCTAATAAAAACATTCGGTGGGTTAGTACTAGCATGGATAAGTTCCACTAATTTTTCAGTAAGCTGCCAACGACTATCGCAAATCACCTTTTTCTGCTTATTGGTCCAGCGCTTATCGGCAATAGGCTCGCCAGCTAGATTGATCACGGCGTCGAAATCATTGAGGTGATGGAAAGAATCGAGTTCGGTAATGTAAGTCACATTACCCATATCGGTATGATTTAGTGCCTGCTTTGCGGCCTCAGGGTTACGAGTAAGGAGCACGATATCATGGGTGGTCAAGTGCTTGAGCAGTTCTTGCCCGATAAACCCCGAACCTCCGGTCAGCAGTACTTTCATTTTTCATCCTTATGTTTATTGAGTGAGCTGGCCACTAACGATAGTCAACTATTGTTACTAATTATAGCGACTTAGCGTTAAAAGTGATCATATGTGGCAATATCACAAAATTCACATTTTGTTACTTTTATCCGCAGCGACGTCGTCGGAATCACATCAGGGAACCATTTTGTTTGTCATGCTTTAGTGTGGTGCTAACCGGGTGCAACACGCAAGGAGGCGGAGTGGGAGCAGTTATCGCGTTGATGAAAGCGCTGTTAGGAAGCTTAAGAGATCTGGTTCCGATTATTGTGGTGATCGCCTTTTTTCAGTTAGTGGTTTTGCAAGAGCCACTGCCCAATCTAGTTTCGATTCTGCTTGGGTTAGTGTTGGTCATTTTTGGCTTAACTTTCTTCATTTTTGGCCTAGAAATGGGGCTGTTTCCCATTGGAGAAAGTATGGCGCAAGCTTTCGCTCGCAAAGGTAGCGTTTTTTGGCTTCTAGTGTTCGCATTCTGTTTGGGTTTTGGTACCACGGTGGCAGAGCCTGCTCTGACTGCCGTTGCCTCAGAGGCTGCTGAAGTTGCGGCGGAAGGGGGGATGATCGCCGATACTTCAGAATCTATGGAGGGTTACGCTGATGGACTACGCTATACCGTGGCTTTGTCTGTTGGCATGGCGATTTTGCTCGGGGTATTACGCATACTAAAAGGCTGGCCGATTCAATATATGATCATTGGCGGTTATGTTGGGGTAGTGGTGCTCACCATATTTGCGCCGCAGAGCATCATCGGAGTGGCGTATGACTCCGGAGGCGTGACGACGTCAACCATTACAGTACCTCTAGTGACGGCACTAGGTGTTGGATTGGCGTCGGCGATTAAAGGACGAAATCCCATGATTGATGGGTTCGGTCTTATCGCCTTTGCATCTTTATTGCCTATGATGTTTGTGATGGTTTATGGCATGGTGGTGGCATGATCGGTTGGGCCCATTTTGTAGATACCTTTATTGGCACCATCACTGATGTGTTGCCGATTGCGACGATCATCTTTGGTTTTCAGTTTGCCGTGCTTCGCCGCCCAGTCACCAATCTGCCCAAAGTCATTTTAGGCTTCTTCTATGTCATTCTTGGTTTATCTCTGTTTCTTATCGGTCTCGATTTGGCGTTGTTTCCTTTGGGGGAAACCATGGCCACTCAACTCACTGCGCCTGACTTTATTACCGAATTTCGTTTATCAATCGGTGGTACATTTACTTGGATGGATTACTACTGGGTATATTTGTTTGCCTTCTTTATTGGATTTAGCACCACGATTGCAGAGCCTTCGCTTATTGCGGTGGCGATTAAAGCTAATCAAGTCTCCGGTGGCAGTATCAGTGTTAACGGCTTACGCATTGCGGTGGCGCTTGGCGTGGCGATAGGTATTTCCTTGGGTAGCTATCGGATCGTGGTCGGTGACCCTATTCACTATTACATCATCGTGGGTTACATCATTGTGGTGGTGCAAACCTTTTACGCACCTAAGCTGATTATTCCGCTTGCTTACGACTCTGGCGGGGTGACGACATCCACGGTGACGGTGCCGCTGGTGGCAGCTTTAGGATTGGGCCTAGCGTCAACAGTGCCGGGAAGAAACCCAATGATCGATGGATTCGGCTTGATCGCATTTGCCAGTCTGTTTCCGATGATATCGGTAATGGGCTATGCACAAATAACTCAGTGGCTCAATAAAGAGACTGAGCGGGAGGATGAAGAAAATGCGCTTTAAATTACTATTGGCTTTTGTCGAAGATAGTAAAACCGACGTGGTGTTAGATGCCGCTCGAAAAGCAGGGGCTACGGGAGCGACAGTGATCAACAATGCTCGTGGTGAAGGTCTAAACCAAAAACGAACTTTTTTTGGACTAACACTCGATGTGCAAAAAGATGTGCTGCTGTTTGTGGTTGAAGAGCACTTATCCAGGCATATTTTAGAAACTATCAATGATGTCGGCGAATTTGACCAAGCGTCAGGCCAAGGCATCGCCATTCAGATCGATATTGAAGATGCCGTGGGGGTGGCTCATCAAGTCGAGAAGCTAACTAAAGTCGTAGAGGACGAGTTATGAGTGAACACATTAAAGTGCGAGTGCGCGATGTAATGACCAGCAACTACGTTGTGATTGATGGATTGACCACAGTAAAAGAGGGTATCCAGCTCGCAAAGAGTCATAAGGTGAAAGCTTTGGTAGTCAATAAGCGCAATAGCGATGATGAATACGGCTTGGTGTTAATGAATGATATCGCTAAAAAAGTGCTGGCAAAAAACCGTTCTCCAGAGCGAACCAATATCTACGAGATCATGACCAAACCTGCGCTATCGGTGTCACCTGAAATGAATGTAAAGTATTGTGCGCGCCTATTTGAGCGCTTTGGTATCAGCCGAGCGCCAGTGATTGATGATGGCAAGATCGTGGGCATGGTGAGTTACAACAATATCGTGATCAACGGTATGATTCGAGATGAATAGTCTACCAATTTTGCTAAAATCTCCTTCTAACAATCAGGAGATTATGTAGTGAAATTGTTTTTTGCCTCCGACCTACATGGCTGTTTGCCTGCCACTGAAGCTATGCTCAGCCAATATCACCAATCAGGTGTTGAGCATTTGATTTTGCTTGGCGATATACTCAATCACGGGCCACGTAACCCCGTCCCGGAAGGTTATAACCCTCAAGCTGTGAGTGAGCGATTGAATCAATATGCTCAGCATATTATTGCTGTTAGAGGTAACTGCGATAGTGAAGTCGACCAGATGCTACTCAGCTTTCCTATGATGATGGACTATGCTTGGGTGCTTCTAGAAGGTGGTCGACGCCTTTTTCTCACTCATGGTCATATCTACAATAGCAACAACAGACCAACACTACGCTCGGGAGACGTGATTGCCCATGGCCACACTCATATTCCAGTGGCGCAGTGGCAACAACAACAGATCATTTTTAATCCAGGATCGGTGACCTTCCCGCGTGATGGCTTTGCCGCCAGCTATGGTTTACTAGACCAAGGGCGTTTGCAAGTCATCACTTTTGAAGGCGAGGTGTTGGCTCAAACTGAGCTCTAAGTTAGCAAAGGGTGACCTCTGCTTCTCTTCTATTTGCTATCTGAGTGGCCGAGATCGCGCTCTGGGTCTATTAGGTCACGTACACGCTGTTTCAGTACTTTGGCTTCAGGAAAGCCGCCATCTTGTTTGCGTTCCCAAATTAGTCTGTCATTACACCAGATCTCAAAACGACCACCGGTATCAGGATGAAGCGAGACGGTGTCTATTTCTTCACTAAACGTGTGTAGCAACTCTTGGCATAGCCATGTTGATCTCAACATCCAATTGCATTGGCGACAGTAATAAATATCGATTTTGGCTTTGTTCATAGCAAACCTTTATAGCAGCAACTTTAATCCGACCGCAAAGGTCAGAATTTCAAAACAGACTTTAATCACCCGGTTACTGTAACGAGTCGACAGGTAGGCGCCTAACCCTCCTCCAGCAAACGAACCGAGCAACAGGATAGGGAGCCAAGGCCAGTAAACAGCAGCGCCTGCTTGCACAATGGCAATTCCGCCAAGGCCGTTCCAGAACAGCCCGACACACAGCATCGTCAGGGCGACCGCTTGTTTGTAGCTGTAACCAAACCAGCGTACTAGGAATAGGGTGACCAACAGCCCCGATCCCGCAGTCAATGAACCGTTAACCACCCCTATCAGGGCGATAATGACTCCGCCAAGCAGCCAGCCTTTGGTGTTTCTATTTTGTGCAACCTCGTTTTGGCCAAGCTGCTTTTTGAAGTGCGAATAGACGCCGAGGGCGAGTATCATAGCGCCGAGCAATTTCTCGGCAATGTCGGCCGGTATAAGAAGCACCATATTGGCGCCAACAATGACGCCTAAGCTGCCAGTGGCGACTAAATAAAGCGCCACCTTCACACTAAAGCTGCGCTGTTTGATATGGGTATAGGCGGCGCCGAGTCCAAGGGCAACGCTGGCGATTTTATGAGTAGCGAGCGCGACTGAAAATGGCAGACCAAAAAAGATAAGCAGAGGAAATTGCAACAAGCCAGCCCCGCCGCCAGATAGGGACGCCAAAGTGTTAGCTATAAGGGAGCCTAGCAGTAAGCCTAAAGAATTTATCCAATCCATAGTATAGAAAAAGGGGCATCATGCCCCTTCAAGTTAGTTACTAAACAGTACAGTTGAACCGTGACTTAAGCTAGTCAGGAGCAAGGTTTTCTCGTTGACGATATCAATGCGGCGACTCTGCTGAGCATCGAGTTTAAAGAACTGAGTCACGATATGCAGTTGCTGCGGAGTAAAGTCTTTACTTTGTGGTGACGAAACATCTTTGAACTCTGTCGGCGAAATCAACAAGTAGTTGTCGCTAATATCCCATTCACCCGTTTCAGAAATATTAATCACGCTTTCACTGGCGCCATTCAGCGGGTAAAGACGCATGTTGGAAACACGAATGTAAGTATTGTTGGGAAGGTACTTCACATTGGAGACAACATCGACCCGGCGAAGCGGCCCAACGGCTTGCTCGGTTTCTTGTTGCAGTTGTTCGGTTATGACAGTGACCATTTTTGACTGCCACTCTTTAGATGTGAGTGTTTGCTCGACTTTAAGATCGCTACCCCAGTAGAGCCAGCCACTAAAGATAGTGGAGACAATCAACAAAATAATCGCGTATTTTTGGTTCATCGTGGGTTCCTAGTTACAGACAGTACCGAGATCAGTTTGCTCCGTCACAATTCTGAGTGTGACGCTTTCCCCTGAGTTCGCGAGAGAGTGAATGTAGTTGAGTACCAATTGATTATTTTGTCCACCGGTAGCAATGACTTCAATCGGCGCTTTATCACCTTTGTGAGTTTCGTTATAGCTCTTCACACATTGCTCAATCGAAGGGTACCAATCGGTTAAATCTGGGTGGTTAAGTGGGGTTTTGACAGTTACGTTATCGTATACGCCCAGTTGTCTGAATTCAGACTCTGCCGGGTTAGTAAACTGAAGCACACAGATAGGCAGTAGTAATGCCGCTAATAGCAGCAGTTTCGTTCCCCAACTGGTCGACACTTTAGCTGGTGAAGAAGGGGGAAGGCTGTCGATTCTACTTGAACAGTGGCTGTTTCGACATTAGCAGGCTCTTGAACTGGCGTCTCTGCCTCTGTTGAGACTTCTTTTGGCTCTTCTTGCGGCTCATCGTTGCCACTCATCAGTGGCGTGACTCGGTCAACGCTACAAATCAGCTGATAACCGCGTTTGGGCACGGTTTTGACGTACATTGGCGATTTAGTCGAATCATTGAGCAGTTTTCTTAGCGTCGAAATGGCTTGAGTTAAGCTTGAGTCATCAACCTCAAAACCTTGGCGGCGCCAAACAAAGTCGTGAAGCTCATTGCGCGACACGATTTCACTTGGTTTTTCACATAATAAAAGCAGGATACGGCTTTCGTTACTTCCTAGACGGATAAGCTCGTTGTCACTCTCTCTGTCCGTAAGAGAGTTAGTGTTTGGGTCAAAGGTAAATCTATTTGCAAGATTAAACTTAGTACCTATGTTACTCATCAATCGGTAGCCATTTTATTAAAAGTTACGGGGGAGCAAGCACTTACCGAGCATTGCTGATAGACCAAGCAGGTGCCAGTTTATAGTTTTTGATTTTTAAGGGTGTCAAGAATAGTCAAAATAAAAGCAAAAAAACACTGTTTTTATGTTTGTTGACCTTGAATTTACATTTGCTACCCTCATCTTATTTGGCAGATTACAGCCAAATAGTATTGACAGTATGAATCTATTGGCTTGATAAGTATAGAACTTATGGAGTTATCATGAGCGAAACAGTTACCCAAAATAAAGAAACTCGCGGCTTTCAATCTGAAGTCAAACAACTACTTCATTTGATGATTCACTCTCTCTACTCAAACAAAGAGATTTTCTTGCGCGAGCTGATTTCTAATGCCTCTGACGCTTCTGACAAACTGCGCTTCCAAGCGCTTTCTAATCCTGATTTATATCAAGGCGATGCAGACCTAGGGGTCAAGTTATCGTTTGATGAAAACGCCAACACTCTGACTATTTCCGACAACGGTATCGGTATGAGCCGTGACGATGTGATTGAGCATCTCGGTACGATTGCTAAGTCAGGTACGGCAGAGTTCTTCTCAAAACTGTCTGAAGAGCAGTCTAAAGATTCACAGCTTATTGGCCAGTTTGGCGTTGGCTTCTATTCTGCGTTTATTGTTGCCGATGCGGTCACTGTGCGTACTCGCGCAGCAGGCCTAGCGGCAGATCAAGCGGTACAATGGCACTCGGCCGGTGAGGGTGAATACACCATCGAGACCATCAACAAAGAGTCTCGCGGTACGGACATCATCTTGCACATGCGCGAAGAGGGCAAAGAGTTCCTCAATGAATGGCGTCTGCGTGAAGTGATCAGCAAGTATTCAGATCATATCGGTATTCCTGTGTCGATCCAGACTGCAGAGCGTGATGACGAAGGCAAAGAAACTGGCGAGAAAAAGTGGGAACAGATCAACAAGGCGCAAGCGTTGTGGACCCGCAATAAGTCCGATATCTCAGAAGAAGAGTATCAAGAATTCTACAAGCATGTTTCTCATGACTTTGCTGATCCTTTGGTTTGGAGCCATAACCGAGTAGAAGGTAAGAACGACTATACAAGCTTGCTGTATATCCCATCAAAAGCACCATGGGATATGATGAATCGCGACCATAAATCAGGTTTGAAATTATACGTTCAGCGCGTATTCATTATGGATGATGCCGAGCAGTTCATGCCCTCATACCTGCGCTTTGTACGCGGCCTGATAGATTCCAACGATCTGCCATTGAATGTGTCACGTGAAATCTTGCAAGACAACAAGGTCACTCAATCTCTGCGCAATGCGTGTACCAAGCGTGTGTTAACTATGCTTGAGCGTATGGCGAAAAATGACGAAGAGAAGTACCAAGCGTTTTGGAAAGAGTTTGGTTTGGTCATGAAAGAAGGGCCGGCTGAAGACTTCTCAAACAAAGAAAAAGTGGCGGGACTATTGCGCTTTGCGTCTACCGAAGTCGATTCAGCGGAACAGACCATCAGCTTGGCGTCTTACGTTGAGAGAATGAAAGAAGGTCAAGATAAGATCTACTACCTCACGGCGGATAGCTACGCGGCGGCGAAGAACAGCCCGCACCTTGAGCAATTCAAGGCAAAAGGCATTGAAGTTATCTTGATGTATGATCGCATCGATGAGTGGTTGATGAACTACCTGACTGAATTTGATGGCAAACAATTCCAGTCGATCGCTAAAGCGGGTCTGGATCTGAGCAAGTTTGAAAACGAGCAAGAGAAAGAGAAACGCAAAGAGACGGAAGAAGAGTTCAAGTCAGTGGTTGAGCGCACTAAAGAGTACTTGGGTGACCGCGTGAAAGATGTGCGTACCACCTTCAAGTTAGCCACAACGCCAGCCGTTGTGGTCACTGATGACTTTGAAATGGGCACGCAAATGGCCAAGTTGCTTGAAGCTGCGGGTCAGGCTGCACCAGAAGTGAAGTACATCTTCGAAATCAACCCAGAACATGAGTTGGTTAAACGTATGGCTGATGAAGCCGATGAAGAAGCGTTTGGCCGTTGGGTCGAAGTGCTTCTAGGTCAAGCGATGTTGGCTGAACGAGGTTCGATGGAAGATCCTTCGCAGTTCCTTGGCGCCATTAATACCCTTTTGACTAAGGGCTAATAGCTAAAAATAACCAAAAAGCTCGCATCTTGCGGGCTTTTTGGTTTATTTGCATTAATCAGCAATGAAATGTCGAGATGTTGCAGCGAATAATGAGTCGTTCAGCATTCTTTAGTCGTAATTCACTCTCGCCGGATGATTTGTGTGGTAGAATGCCACCTTGAAACCGAATGAGTAGGCGTGTAATGTGCACGCCTCTTTTATTGCTAACAGTAAACAGTTATACCGAAACTTACCGTGCGCATTGGTCGCATTAAGCTCTGTGCGAGAACTTTTGACTATATGTGAAATATAGTGAGCTTCGGTATAAATCATCATTATCTTAAGAGGATTCAACATGCGCATCATTCTTCTAGGTGCTCCAGGTGCAGGTAAAGGCACACAGGCTCAATTCATCATGGAGAAATACGGTATTCCACAAATCTCTACTGGTGACATGCTACGTGCTGCTATCAAAGCAGGTACAGAGCTTGGTAAACAAGCGAAAGCTGTGATTGACGCTGGTCAGCTAGTTTCTGATGAAATCATCCTTGGTCTAATCAAAGAGCGTATTGCTCAAGACGATTGCGAAAAAGGTTTCCTACTTGATGGTTTCCCTCGCACTATCCCTCAAGCTGACGGCCTAAAAGAGATGGGCGTTGACGTTGATTACGTAATCGAATTTGACGTAGCTGACGATGTGATTGTTGAGCGTATGGCTGGTCGTCGTGCTCACCTTCCTTCAGGTCGTACTTACCACGTTGTTTACAACCCACCAAAAGTGGAAGGTAAAGAT